>CAZMPL010000169.1:0-7686 GCA_964567805.1 uncultured Pirellulales bacterium
GAAGATATATGGTGGATAGATAACGGCCAGGACTATCCGCGTTTATGGTGGGAGACGGAAACAGACAATTAAATACAATACATACTGAATCATCTTAAAAAATTTAAAGATTTTTTAAAAAGTTGACATATCTTTTGCAAAAAAGGAATTGACAGAAGTAACAATTTCGTTACAATACTGGTTTTTCTATATTATGAAAGAGAGTTTTTCTATGAAGAGCTTTATGGCTAAAAAGAATGAAGTTGAGCAAAATTGGCTGCTCGTGGACGCAAGCGGCGCGATATTGGGCCGAATGGCGGCTAAAATCGCACCTATTTTAATGGGTAAAAATAAACCTACGTACACGCCGAACGTCGATACTGGTGACTATGTTATTGTTGTAAATGCTGATAAGATAAAGCTTTCCGGCAATAAAGAGGAAGTAAAAGAATATGATTACTATACGCTTCATCCAGGTGGACATAAATATATCAGTTTCGCCGAGATGATGGAGAAGAAACCGGAAAAAGTAGTCGAAATGGCAATAAGACGTATGTTACCCAAGAATGCTCTTGGCAGACAAATGCTGAAAAAATTAAAAATTTATCGTGGGCCGGAACATGATAATCACGCTCAGAAGCCCCAAAAAGTAGAATTATTTTAGTAAAGAAAATATTTTATGGCAGATATCGAAATTCAAAATCCAGAACTTACAATATTAAATAAACCCGAACAAGCACCAGCTCCGGCTCCATCACTAAACAAAGAACCAAAAAGTGGTTTCTGGTGGGGAACCGGCAGAAGGAAAAGCTCTGTAGCTCGCGTTCGTATTAAACCGGGTAGCGGCAAAACTGTAGTCAACAAAAAGACTCTTGATGAATATTTCAAGAGAGATCAGGACAGAAAATCAGTTCTTGCCCCTCTTAAAGTGGTTAAAGGTGAAAATTTATTTGATATTTACATCAATGTCAAAGGCGGCGGTTCAACAGGTCAGTCTGGTGCATCACTGCTCGGAATCGCAAGAGCATTAAGAAATTACGATAGTACTTACGTACCAGCTCTTAGAGATAACGGACTTCTTACCCGTGACCCAAGAATGGTCGAAAGGAAGAAACCAGGTCAATCCGGTGCAAGAAGGAGATACCAGTTCTCTAAGCGTTAATTTGCTTGTTACATATTGGAATTTTACAATAGCCGCTCAGAGAAATCTCAGCGGCTGTTTTTATTGGAGATATAAAATGATAAAAGTTGCAATAATCGGTGCCAGTGGATATACAGGCTCAGAATCAATCAAAATATTACTAAATCACAGCAAAGCGAAACTCACATATTTAACCGCCCTGCCGGAAGAATGCGGTTCAGTTGAAAATATTTTTCCACAATTCAAGGGACGCTGCCCGTTGGAAATCGAGCCGTTGGATTTAAATAAGCTCGCAAAAAAAGCGGATGTAGCACTTTGCTGCCTGCCGCATAAAGTATCAATGGGATTTGTACCTCAACTTCTTAATGCAGGTCTTAAAGTAGTTGATTTCAGCGCGGATTATCGAATCAGAGACGTTGCGACTTATGAAAAATATTACTCAAAACACACTGATACAGAAAATCTGAAACACGCGGCTTTCGGTCTGCCGGAGCTTTTCCGTGACGAGATTAAAAACGCCAGACTGGTCGCCAATCCCGGTTGTTATCCGACAGGCGCATCATTAGCTATCGCCCCGCTGCTCAAAAAAGGCATAGTCGAAACAGATATGATTATTGTAAGTTCAGTTACAGGCGCATCCGGCGCGGGCAAGAATCCATCCGAGAAATTTCATTTCCCGAATATGAATGAAAACCTGTTCCCATATGGAATCGGTACACATCGCCATATGCCGGAAATTGAACAAATAATGAGCGAAGTTGCCGGTAAAAAAGCAACTGTATTATTCCAACCCCACGTTGGACCATTCGACAGAGGAATTATTTCGACTGTTTATTGCAAGCCGAAACAAAAACTCGATAAGGAACAATTAGATAAACTCTATCGTGATTTTTATAAAGATGAACCGTTCGTACAGGTATGCAAAAACGCACCCGGAGTGAAAGATGTAGCGGGAACTAATTATTGCCACGTCTTCCCTGCGTTCGCTAAAGATATGTATGTATGTTTTTCAGCAATTGATAATCTTGTAAAAGGTGCATCCGGCCAGGCTATTCAGAATATGAATATAATATTCGGCATGGACGAAACATTAGGTTTGAAATAAAAGGATAAATCTGTGGCTGGAACTATTCAAATAGCAACATGTCAGTTTGCGGTGAGCAGTTCTATACAGCAAAACGCACGAAGTATCAGCCGATATATTCGTAAAGCTGCAAAGGCCGGAGCGGATGTTGTCCATTTTTCCGAATGCGCTCTTAGCGGCTATGTAGGAACTGATTTTCCCAATTTCGAAAATTATGACTGGGAACTTCTTAAAACCGAAACGCTGAAAATAATGGCTCTTGCTGCGGAACAGAAAATATGGGTGGTTCTCGGAAGCACACATCGACTCACAAAGCCCAATAAGCCGCACAACAGCCTATACCTCATCAATCCCGAAGGCGAAATTGTAGATCGTTACGATAAAAGATTTTGCACGCCCGGAGATTTGAAAAGAATGACCCCGGGAAATCATTTCGTTAATTTCGATATCAACGGCGTAAAATGCTCCCTTTTAATTTGCTTTGATTTGCGTTTCCCGGAATTATACAGAGAACTCTATAAAGAAGGTGTAAACTGCATTTTCCAATCATTTTACAACGCAAAACAGTCTGGACCAAGCGTTCATACACATATAATGCGACAGACGATGCAAAGCCACGCCGCAATCAATAATTTCTGGGTTAGTATGTCAAATTCGAGCGGCTATTACTCCCCCTACCCGTCCTGCTTTATTCAGCCGGACGGAGAAATTACAGGACAGTTAAAAGCTAATATTTCGGGCATGATGATTAATAAAGTTGATATGAAGAAAAAATTTTACGACCCGATGCAAGATTTCAGACAAATTGCGATTAGCGGCAAACTCAATAACGGCACAGGAAAAGTCAGCGATACCAGGTCAAAAAACAGAACAAGTCTTTAAATATTGCATCCCCGAAAGATAAAAGTTAAAATTAGTGAAATTTGAATAACTTTTTTTTGAAAGGGGAAAAAAATGAAAGCTTTTTTCAAATCTGTATTAGCAATACTGATTGTAATTGTTGTTTGTATTGCCATGACCAAAGGTAGCGATTCGCAATCAACTGACCAGAGACAAATTGAATGGTTCGGTACTTCGACGCTTAAAAACGTGAAAGAAGTTTATCCACAGGTCGCACTCGAAATCGTGGAAAAGGATGCTAACGAAGCTAATTATACAGCGCAGATAGGTCCTTTAACGCAAAAAACTCTGCAGCAGCAGTTGGAAAAACTGCTTAAAAACTCTGGTATCAGAACAACAGACAAATTTAATGCCAAAGCAACAGATGCACCTCTGAGCCTGAATGTAACTATATTTGCAAGAGTTAGAAACGATACAGCTTTGCCGTCATATGGAGTTTTTGTATATACAGAAGCTTTACAACCCGAATTGTTGTATCGTGACAATAAAATCCGTTCATTCAGCAGGACCTGGCCAATGGTCCCGATTGGAGGCGGAACAAGAGCATTGCTATTTCTCACTCCCGATACAATTGTCGATGAAATAACAAGTGAAGTCACGCGGCAGGTAAGAAATTTTGTTATCGACTATAGTAACGCAAACCCGAGATTGAATATAAAAATACCTCAACTCATAAAACAAAAACCGACTGATGAATCACCTGATAATGTAACTCCCCCTATATCAGTTACTAATTCAGAATCAGACCCGAGCGGAATGAAAACAGGAAAAGTCACGAGAGTCGAAATTGAAGGCGGTTTCTGGGGAATTATCGGGAATGATGGTATAAAATACGACCCGATAAATTTACCTGACGAATTTAAAAAAGACGGCCAGCCTGTTCGTTTCGAAGCAAAAGCCAGAGAAGACCAGATGAGTTTCCATATGTGGGGCCGAATCGTCGAAATCGTTAAAATAGAAAAAATTAATTAAATCAGAATCTAATAACAATTTAATAATATCTTAATACAATTCTAACATATGTTTATTAAAAAGTAGGATATGTCGAAAGAAAATATTCTAATTGTAGATGACGAAGAGGATGTCCTTGAACTGGTAAGGTATAACCTCGACAAGAATGGGTATAAACTCGATACAGCAGCATCAGGCGAAGACGCTCTTGCAAAAGCCAGGGCAAAAATACCTGATTTAATTATTCTTGATTTAATGCTGCCGGGTATTGATGGTCTTGAAGTATGTAAAAAGCTTAAGAATGACCCGAAAACGCAGAACATCCCGATTATCATGCTTACCGCCAAGAGCGAGGAATCAGATATAATTACTGGTCTCGAACTGGGAGCTGATGATTACGTCACTAAACCATTCAGCCCCAAAGTACTCATAGCTCGAGTCAGAAGGATTCTGCAAAGGAATATAGTTCGTGACCAGGAACAGGCTCCTATCAAGATTCACGATTTGACGATAGACCCATCACGTCGACAGGTATTTATAAAAGACAAGCCGGTCGATTTAACCTTCACAGAGTTCAATATTCTTTGTATATTAGCAAAAAGACCCGGTTTGGTTTTTACGCGTTACCAAATCGTAGATTCGATGCATGGTGATAATTATCTGGTAACAGACAGAGCAATTGATGTTCAGATAGTATCATTAAGGAAGAAACTTGGTTCGTGCAGCAAGTATATCGAAACTGTTCGCGGCGTAGGATATCGCTTCAAGGAATAAAAAATGTTTAAACACCGCTTCCTATGGCAGCTCTATGCAGCTTTCCTGGTTATAGTCTTTATTTCTATTACAGGTGTCGGCTGGTACGCTTCCAAGTCATTTTATAATTTTTATCTTGATGAAATTACCGACAGTCTCCAATCCAGAGCATATCTGATTGAAAGCCAGCTAAGAGATAAAATCGAGCAGCAGAACTTCAAGGAAGCAGACGACATCTGTAAACAAATAGCGGTAAAAAGCTCGACACGAATTACTGTAATTTTACCTGATGGTGTAGTTATAGCGGATTCAGAAGAAATACCCAGCCAGATGAAAAACCACGCAGACAGGCTTGAGTTCCAGGATGCCATCAGCCAGGGGCTGGGCAAATCAACACGTTATAGCTCTACTCTTGCCAGGCAAATGAGATATCTGGCAATTCCAATAAAGCATGACAATGAAATCATTGCTGTTATCAGAACCGCTGTTCCTATTACAGCTATCGATAATACACTCAAAAGTATCCACAACAATCTTATCATTATTGGGATTATCATTGCAATTTGCATGGCGATACTAAGTCTCATCATTTCAAAAAAAATCAGTCTGCCAATAGAGCAGATGACTGAAGTTGCAAAAAATGTCGCAGCCGGAAGACTCGATATGAGATTACCAATACCTGATACAGCAGAATTCGCCGCGTTGGCAAAAGCATCCAATGAAATGCTGCGTCAACTTAACTCCAAGATTGACATAATCACCGCCGAAAGAAGCCAGATAGAGGCAATCCTTTCCAGTATGATTGAAGGTGTCCTTGCAGTCGATTCGGTCGGTCACATTGTCAGTATAAATAAAACAGCCGCGAATCTGCTTAATACAGATGCATCGAATTGTCAGAACAGAAGTATCGAAGAAATTGTACGCAACCCTCAACTTCAGGAGTATATAAGAAATACAATCGAAAATAAACAGACAGGCGAATCTGAAATTTTTATATTTAACGAGGATGGCCGCTGCCTGCAATTGCACGGCTCACGTCTCACTGACAATAAAGGCAATAAAAACGGCGCGGTTTTAGTATTGCACGATATTACGAGAACTCGACGGCTCGAGGAAGTAAGACGTGATTTCGTGGCAAATGTTTCGCATGAATTGAAAACTCCAATCACTTCTATTAAAGGTTTTGTCGAAACTCTTCAGGATGGAGCCATCGACAATCCCGAAGAAGCAAAAAGATTTCTTGAAATTATCGCTCGACATACCGAACGATTAAATGCGATAGTCGATGACTTGTTGAGTCTTTCAGTTCTTGAAGATGATATCGATAAAAGAAGGTTATCTTTCGAAAATGTCGAATTACAGCCTTTACTAATTTCTACCGCGGAACTTGCGAAAATGAAGGCTGACCAGAAAAATATCTCCATTGAAGTGACATGTGAAGATAACATATCGGCGCAAATCAACGCAGCACTTATAGAACAAGCGGTTCTTAATCTTATCGATAACGC
The DNA here is from genome assembly GCA_964567805.1 of uncultured Pirellulales bacterium. Lineage (GTDB taxonomy): Bacteria > Planctomycetota > Phycisphaerae > Sedimentisphaerales > Anaerobacaceae > JAFGPS01. The sequence goes on from CAZMPL010000169.1 coordinate 6,317, forward strand.
AATTAAATACAGCCCTAACGATAGCAAAATTATGGTCAATTCCCAAAAAAACGGGAACGAAATTTTAATCAAAGTTTCTGACCAGGGATCAGGAATTCCCAGGGAACATCTTAGTCATATATTCGAGCGTTTTTATGTAGTTGATAAAAGCCGCAGCCGGAAACTTGGCGGCACTGGACTCGGTTTATCGATAGTTAAACATATTTCTCAGGTTCACGGCGGCTATATTACAGTCGAAAGCCAAATCAACAAAGGAAGCACATTCACTATCCACCTTCCGGCTGGAAAAAATAATCTTTAAAAACCAGCGAGCCAATCCTTTGTGGACATTACTTTGCTGAATCGCATAGCCTGAGTAACAAGAATCGCATTGTGTAATTGTTCCGCAGTGACAGAACCTGCACTATTCGAAACGTTCAGTGTCCCGGTAGCATCGGAAAGAAATTCAACTCCAAAGCCTGCATGGAACGCCTGGCGTGCGGTAGTATCACAACACATCTGTGTCATATAGCCGGAGATTGTTACAGTATCAATTTCGTGTTCACGAAGGTATGATTCAAGATTTGTACCGGTAAAACTTCCCGGTAATGTTTTTTCTATCAGAACATCTCTATATCGTCGGTCTATTTCAGGATACAGTTTCCAGCTTTCACTGCCCTTCTGGAAACCTTTGGAAAGAGGCGTAGCCGCAGAATGCTGAATCACAATTACAGGGACACCGTGATTAGCGGCTCCATCCATAACTTTCAGAATATTGTCAAGACTCCCGGCCGGATAAGTTACTTTAAGACCTTCGTTAAAATATATATTCTGTACATCAATGACTAATAAAGCTTTTTTCATATTAACCTTTTAAAATAAGTATAATTCATTTGTGATTAATATAATCCATTGTTAATCCCTCTGAAAGCAGAATTCATTAATAAATAGCCTTGAAAAATGAAAAATATTTGTCATAAATATTAAAACATTAACATATTTCTAACATTCAATTGATATTAACTTAACAATTAAAAATTATATTTACCAACATTATGATAGTTATGCCGCGGGACAGGCCCGGTCAGGCAGCTAATAAGTAATGAAGTTTTTGGGAGATGCATAATGACAAAGAAGGATGAAATGAGTATGAAGAAATGGATTGTAATCGGAGCAATAATGTTGGTTTGTTCATTCAAAACTGTTCAGGCAGGTTCAGGAGAAACAGATGACCTTAAAAACCAGATTTCAGAGTTGAGTAACAGAATCGCTCAACTGGAAAAAAGTAAAGATAATTCATCTGAAAGTACCAAACTTCCAGACAATCTGAAATGGCTTGAAAATGTAAAAATCTCAGGCGATTTCAGGTATCGTCACGAACATATCGATAC
>CAZMPL010000170.1:0-7629 GCA_964567805.1 uncultured Pirellulales bacterium
AATTATGGGATTAGAGCTTTATAATAGTTTAACGAGAAGGCAGGAAGAATTTGTACCTTTGGAAAAAGGCCGTGTCGGTATGTATGTTTGCGGGCCGACTGTATATGGTCATGCGCATTTCGGTCACGCGAAAAGCTATGTCAGTTTTGATATTCTCGTAAGGTATCTTCGTTATCTCGGTTATAGTGTCACTTATGTTCAGAATATTACAGACGTGGGACATTTAACTGACGACGCGGATGAAGGCGAAGATAAAATCGCAAAAAAAGCTAAAGCAGAACATAAACATCCAATGGCCGTAGCCGAATATTACACACGCAGCTTTTTCGAGGATATGGATAAGCTCAATTGCGTTCGTCCCGATATAAGTCCCCGTGCGAGCGGCCATATCACCGAACAGATTGATTTGGTAAAAATTCTGATTGAAAAAGGTTTTGCCTACGAAGTCAACGGCTCTGTTTATTTCGATGTTTTGAAATTCAAGGATTACGGCAAACTCTCCGGCAGAAATATTGAAGAAATGATTTCCGGTACTCGCGTAGATAGTTCTCCGGAAAAGAAAAATCCGGTAGATTTTGCTATATGGAAAAAAGCCGAGCCGAATCATATCATGCAATGGCCGAGCCCGTGGGGAATGGGTTATCCCGGCTGGCATCTCGAATGCTCGGTTATGAGTATGAAATATCTCGGTAAAACAATCGATATTCACGGCGGCGGAATGGAAAATAAGTTCCCGCATCATGAGTGTGAAATCGCTCAGTCCGAAGCCGCTAACGATGCTCCTTTCGTTAAATACTGGGTGCATAACAATATGGTCACGGTTGACGGCCAGAAAATGGGAAAGAGTCTGAACAACTTCATCACGCTAAAACAGGCCTTTTCTGGTTCACACGAAAAACTCACAAGAGAATATGACCCGCTTGCAATAAGGCAATTGGTTTTGAATAGTCACTATAGAAGCCCGCTCGATTTTTCTGACGCGGCGTTATATGCGGCAAAAAGCGGCTACGAAAAAATCAGCTCATGTGTCATCGAAGTCAGGAACAGAATCAAAAATGCGCCGGATGGTGAAGTTGATGAAACAGTTGGAAAAACTCTCGAAGATTTGAAAGAGAAATTCGAAAAGGCAATGAACGATGACCTGAATACATCGGTTGCATTGTCGGTTCTGTTCGAGCTTGTACGTGACACACAAAAACTGCTTCAGGACAGCAAGACGAACAAACAGACCCTCGAAGCAATCGATGGATTGTTCAGTCTGCTTGGCGGCGATGTGCTCGGAATCGTTAAAGACAAGTATGAGCAGGCAGGTTCAGTTAATAACGAACTGATGGATAAACTTGTAAATATTCTGGTTGGACAGCGTAATGAAGCCCGCAAGCAGAAAGATTATGCACGAGCCGACCAGATTCGCAAAAAAATAGATGAAGCCGGAATTGTTCTCGAAGATTCGCCGCAGGGAACTTCCTGGAGAATAAAATGATAATACTCGGTATCGATCCTGGTTTGCAGGTTTGCGGCTATGCTTGTATTGAAACGAGCATTGAAGGAGAAAAACTCCTCGAGGCAGGCTTTATTCGTACGCCGACCGATTTGCCGCTTGCCGAGAGATTGAACAGGATTGCATACGATATAAGTGAAATTCTCGAAAACTTCAAACCTGATATAGTTGCGGTCGAGGAATTGTATTCGCATTATGCTCATCCGAAAACCGCGATATTGATGGGACACGCAAGAGGTGTTATACTGCAAAAATGTGCTCAGTCTCTGATTGAGGTAAAAAGTTTCAGTGCGACTCGAATTAAAAAATCGATAACCGGTACCGGCCGGGCAACAAAGGAGCAGGTACAAAGAACTATACAGACGATTCTTATGCTCGCCGAAATGCCCGAGCCGAATGACGTAGCAGATGCCATCGCAGCGGCTCTGTGTTGTGCTAATGCGCTGCAATTTACTAATAAGTATTAGACACAGATTTCACTGATTACACTGATGAGAAGAAATTAAGAGTTTGGAATTATTACACAATGAGTAAATACGAGCATAGTGAAATAACTGAAAAGATTAGTGCTGCTGCGTATGCAGTTCACAACCAGCTCGGTTTCGGATTTCTCGAAAAAGTTTACAAGAATGCCTTAATAATAGAACTGGAAAATCTTTCGTTGAAATGCAGCGCGGAAGTTCCGCTGAATGTTTTTTATCATGAAAAACTTGTTGGTGAATTTTTTGCTGATATTATTGTGGAAGATAAAATTGTAGTTGAAACAAAAGCTGTGAGTAAATTTGATCCGGCTCATGAAGCTCAATTAGTTAATTACCTGAAAGCTTCCGGGGTATCTGTTGGATTGTTAATAAATTTTGGGACATCAGTTGAAGTAAGGAGACGTGTTTTTTAATTACAATCTGTGAAATCAGTGTAATCTGTGTCTAATTAAATAAGGAAAGAATCAATTTCAGATAAATATGATTGCTCAAATAGAAGGACAATTGATAACGCTTCATACCGAGTCTTGTCTTGTGAAAGTCGGAGCGGTTAGCTATGAAGTTATGCTTCCGGGTTATTGCGTTGACGCGCTTTCGGGCAAAGTCGGCGAAGATATCACGCTTTGCACGATGGAGTATTACGAAGGCTCGCTCGGAGGCGGAAATCTCATTCCGCGAATGGTTGGTTTTTTAAGCACCGCGGAGAGGGACTTTTTCGGTAAATATACCAGCGTAAAAGGAATAGGTATAAAAAAAGGTTTGCGTTCGCTCTGTCTTCCGGTCGGTTCGATTGCGACCGCGATAGAAAGCGGCGATGAAAAAATGTTACTTACATTGCCCGGTATCGGAACAAGGATGGCTCAGCAAATTATCGCTGAGTTGAAAGGCAAGCTGATGGATTTCGCGGAACAGGCTCAAATGAGTTCGAAATCAGAAGCCGGTTTCAAGCCGTTCCAGCTCGAAGCCCTCGAAATTCTTATCGCATGGGGCGAGAAACGTGCCGAAGCGATAGAACTGGTCGAGATGGCAAGAAAGAAGCATCCTGATATAACGACCGCCGAATCGCTTGTGCCTCTCGTGTACAGACTAAAACAGGGCGTGGAAGTGTAACAACTAAATACTAACGACTAAATACTAATAACTAAAAAATGACTATAGGCAGAATAATAAGTGGACAACCTTTGAATGACAGTGAAGAGAACTTCAATATGTCACTGCGTCCGAAGGCGCTTTCCGAATGTATAGGTCAGCACAATGTAAAGGAAAAACTTGCCATCGCGATAGAAGCCGCAAAAAAGAGACAGGAGCCGCTCGAACATATATTGTTTTACGGCCCGCCCGGACTCGGTAAAACAACTCTTGCAAACGTTGTCGCGAACGAAATGGGAGCGAAAGTGCGCTGTACTTCGGGACCGGCTCTCGCGAAAGCGGGGGACATCATGGGTTTGCTGAGCAACGTGAATACAGGTGACGTGCTTTTCATAGATGAAATTCACAGGCTCAGTACTCCGGTCGAGGAATTTATCTATCCCGCGATGGAGGATTTCAAAGTCGATTATACGGTCGATAGCGGCTTGCACGCCAAAACGATTAACTTTCCTCTCAAGCGTTTCACTTTGATAGGCGCGACGACACGAGCGGGCTTGCTAAGCTCACCGCTTCGCAGCAGGTTCGGAATGATGTATCACCTGGATTTTTACACGGTAGATGACTTGACGCAGATTATCAGCCGATCCGCGAAATTGCTCAATCTTCAATATGAAAATGGTACTCTCGAATTAATAGCCGCGTGTTCGCGTGGTACGCCGCGAATCGCGAACAGGCTCCTCAAACGCGTGCGCGATTACGCACAGGTAAAAGGGACGGGAGTACTTAGTACGAAGATTGTGGAGAGCTCTTTGAAAATGGAGCGAATCGATAAGCTTGGTCTTGATGAGCTTGACAGGTCGGTTTTATTTGCACTTGTCGATATTTACGATGGAGGTCCTGCTGGTATAGAAGCTATAGCCGCGACACTCGGCGAGGAAAGGGACACGCTGGAGGATGTTGTCGAGCCGTACCTTTTGCAGATAGGTTTCCTGCGAAGAACAAAGCGAGGCAGGGAAATCACGCAGCAGGCATGTGAGCATCTTGGAATAAAGACGAAGAAAAAGGAAAAGTTTGAAAAAGAATCTGAAAATGAAATGGATTTATTCGAATAGAATATGAAGATACTTTTTGGAATATTCGACTGGGGACTGGGACACGCTACAAGGGACATTCCCCTCATAACGGAATTGTTAAAAAACAATGAAGTTCATATTCTCTCGACCGGAAGGGCGCTGAAACTCGCGCAGGGATATTTCGGTGACAAGTGTACGTATTACGATGTTCCGAGTATTTACGTGCCTTATACGAAGACACCATTTTTCAAAATGAAATTCGCGCTATCGTCGCCGTTAATGATACGCACACTTCGCAAAGCACGAAAGAAATCGAAGAAGATTATCGATCAGGGTTTCGACAAGGTGATTTCCGATTGCAGGTACGATGTTTACGACAGGGTGGATAATTCTTACCTGATTAATCATCAGCTCAGATTTATCACGCCTGTCGGCACAGAGAGACTTGTCGAAAGGTGGCTCAATTTAAGGATGAGCAAGTATAAATATATTATTGTGCCCGATTTCGACGAGCCGAATATTTCCGGCAGACTCGCGCATAAATTGAGATACAAATGCAAAGACAAAGCGAAATACATCGGGATATTATCGCATGTTAAGAAAACTAATGTCCCTGAAGATATAGATTATTTCATTTCGATTTCAGGCCCTGAGCCGCAAAGGTCGATTCTATATAAGAAAATTATGACACAGCTCGACCAGCTCGAAGGTAAAGTTGTTGTTGCGGGCGGTAATCCGGATACAACGGAAACGAGCAGCCGCGGCGATGTGCAGATATTCAGCTTTTTGAATTCGAAGCAGCAGGAAGAAATGATGAACCGCGCGAAGTTTATCATAAGCAGGTCCGGCTATACGACTGTTATGGAACTTGCCGAGCTGAATAAGAAGAACGTTTTGTTTTTGCCCACTCCCGGCCAGAGCGAGCAGGAATATCTTGGCGACTATTACGAGGAAAAAGGATATTTCCATCACGTAAGCCAGTACAGATTGAAACTGAACGAAGCGATTGAAGAATCGAAAAAATTCGAAGGTTTTACCCCCGCCTGGACAACGGAGCAGTCCGTTAAGAATTTCATGAGTTTAATCTTTTAGTTCACTACGACTCGTGCTTCGTAGCAGAAGTGTGGCTGTCCCTATATAATATATCTCCAGAATATAGTTTTGGTTATTTTTTGCCCTTATAAGAATCATTACTTATTATCCACGGGTTATTTCATGAGGTTGTAAAAGACTCTTCTATTTGGCCGCTTTCAAAATCCTCGAATACATCTTCAGCAGAATCGGATATCGGATTATTAGGATGTTTCTTGTTATATTCAGTAATGAATGCTTTTTTATCAGTTTCATCAACTTTTCCATCAGGAATTCCCAAGACAACTGAATTATTCTTCATACTTGCTATATCAGTTCTGAATACCCCTTCTTTTCCTAAATCATTTAATAAAAGAGAATAGTCATTCAAATCAATAATTCTGTCATCATTTATATCAATAATTTCCCTGTTCGTTGATAAAGTAAACTCTGTATAAGGGACATTAGGCTCTATTATTTTAACCGGAATATTCGGGTCTAAAATACAGTTCGGATCAAGAAGTACATTCGGGTCCACATCAATGCTTATTATATTATCCATAGTCAATTTCCCGCCGTTTTTTGCGATAATCTGGTTCACATCCCACACAGGATAAATAATATTCGGGTCGTAAGATACCTGTTGGATTGTTACTGGTTTTCCTTTAAACGCATTCGGAGCAAGCCAGAATTTCAGGTAATTTTCAGAGATTACATTCGGGTCATCAGGCTGATTCGGCTCGTTAGGTTCAGGATTATAAATGCTAAGCTCAAATAGAACACTGCTGTTCGGGTCATTTGCATCCGATGGAAATGGCCTTGCATCTAACGACAATTCATTAAAATCTATAACTTGTCCCTGTAAATTTCTTTGGGGAATTAAAGAAACAATCTTTGAAAAAAGCTCATCCGGAACAACATAAAATATGTCGTTCGGATCTATTCCATTCAGATTTCCCTTTTTTTCAACATAAGTTAAAGATCCCTGGTTAGCATTCGGCTGATTAGGTTCTGTTTGAAATTGCTTCACAAAATTATGAATTATAAGAGCATTCGGGTCAGTTGTGAAAGAACCGCTCACACTATTTGAATCCTCGGAATTGTTTGCGTCAACTGTATAATAATACATAGTACCTGGAGTCAACCCTTCTATTGGAATTGGATACGTCCCGCTTGTTTTGTCATGTAAAATACCTTCCGCATAAATACCACTTTCTGATTCAATGGAATAAGAAATATCGCACTCTTCGCCGCCGTCATCAAGTGTTGTTTTCATATCTGCTTTTGTAAATGTAATGTTTTCAACACTTACAGAAATAGTGGGTGCAAATATACTTGGCGGTACCCACATCACCGCATGTGTATGGTTATCCGATGTATATACCCCTCCAACTATATTACCTGATGAATCTATCCCCAAAGCTTCTGAAGTAACATATCCTGCTGGTAGAAGTTTATGAAGGTCCACACAGCTTTCCGCAGTTCCTGACCATAGTAGAGCGTGGGTTTCATTTCCTGTCGCAGTACCATATCCATATCCAACCTGCTGACCGCCTGATACACCATAAGCACGTGAATATGAAAATCCGCTTGGATTCAGGTCAACATAGCTTCCAGCAGTTCCTGACCATATTAGAGCGTGGAAATTTCCTCCTATCGCAGTACCAGATCCTTCTCCAACCTGCTGACTGCCTGATACACCATTAGCCCATGAATATGAAAATCCGCTTGGATTCAGGTCAACACAACTTGCCGCAGTTTCTGTCCATAGTAGAGCGTGGAAATTTCCTCCTGTCGCAGTACTCTTTCCATATCCAACCTGCTGACCGCCTGATGCACCATAAGCGCCTGATCCTGAAAATCCGCTTGGATTTAGGTCAACGTAACTTCCCGAAGTTCCTGACCAAAGTAGAGCGTGGTAATTTCCTCCTGTTTTACCACCTCCTGCAATCTTTCCATCAGAAATTGCAACAGCAAACGAGTCTGAAAAACCTGCGGGATGCAAGATGACTACCTGATATGTTTGAGCTATATTTGTTTTTGTGATTGTCAGTGTAATCAAAATCAAGAACGAAATGTAAAATCGAATTAATCTTGCCATAGAAAAAACCCTAAAAAAAGAAATTTCTGATACAAGGTTTACTGCATTCAGAATAATTATGACAAAATATAGAAATGAAACTCACACCATCTTCCTTTGTCGATTTATTATATGTTTATATTTTTAACAACCCTCCGTAGATTGAACATATTTTGTCTTCCGATAATATAAGGAATATTTTAATCTTTTTATCCCGCTTTGTCAATTGTGGTAACTACGTATTTTTTGAAAAAAAATGTAAAAAACATTTTTTAAATAGTGTTTCGCCTTAAAATCAAAAATATCTTCAAAAAGTTCCAATATTAGCCTAAA
>CAZMPL010000171.1:0-6648 GCA_964567805.1 uncultured Pirellulales bacterium
TGCTGACTATGCAATTATTTGGGCCGTCATGTGTCGCATTTAAAGTTGAAAATGCTTTATTAGTAACATTTGTTACAGTTTCGGCATTTGCACAGTTATCATTAGCTGGCCCAGGAGATGAGCAAGGAGTTCCAGAGCAGCTGACAGTAAGAACTCCAGCGCCTGTTGAATTAGCAAATCCAGCTATTTGAATTAGATATTGATTACCACACACAACAGAGATAGTTGTTTGTGCATCTAAACCACATGGTTCATAATCATCGGCCCATGCTCCTGGAATTTCTCGTATAGCTGTTGCAGGGCATTGGCAGCCGGAAAAGACCGTAAGATGTGTGTCAAAGTTATCCCCTGCGTAACTTCCGCAAAGGCTTATTGTTGCCGTACCTGTACATGTAGGTGTATAGCAGTACCAAATGTCATTGGTCTTTTGCAAACTTCCATCAGCCGGACCGTCAAATGTGGCACCTGTTGTGTTAAAAGCCAGATTTGTTACATTTCCAATAGGTATCGCATTTGCACAGCTGTCATTTGCCGGAGCTGCATTAGCAGTCTGCCCGGCAAAAATTAAAATTGCCAGTGTACACGCGAGTGACCAGATTAACTTATAATTTCTCATGATTTAAACCTCCAAAAGTACTTTATTTATAAAATATAGTTATTTTCTATTGACACATTAACAAATGTTTATTGCACTTTTTAATCCTCCAATAAGTCAGATATTTTATGTTTTCCTCATCATTATCATTATATTGAAGTAATTTGTATATTATCGAATTCACGTCCGTCATTTCCGTTTGAATTGTCATATTGCTGGAACTTAATTTGTACGTCCGATAAGTCCTCGCTTCCGGCCGCAATCTTTGCCGACGCAATTATAGAATCCAGCGAGAATGACTGACCAGTAAATGATGTCGTCAAATTTGTTATCCTTATCCAGTTAATTCCATCGACACTCAAAGAAATTCCATCACCTTTATAGTGACCGCTGAAACCGGCTGGTATTGCGGTATCTTCATCTGCTATAGATGTATGATCCAGTGTTAAAGTAACATTTGTTTTTCCGGTAAGGTCAAGGTGAAGAATAGCTTCGTTTAACGAGTAATTTTCGTCAACACCATAATCATCCATACGCAGTTTGCCGCTTACTACCTGTATTTGTCCCTGGTTGTCTGAGTAATATTCCCATCCATCAACAGCAGATGGCAATCCGGAACTGAAATTCTGGGTGTATGGCAATGTCTGAGCAATACTTGCTGTAATATTTATATTATCGAACTCACGTCCATCATTTCCACTTGTATTGTCATATTGCTGGAATTTGATTCTTACATTTGAAAGATCGCTGCTTCCAGATACTGAGATTGCCTGAGCTATAATAGAATCCAGTAAGAAAGACTGGCCTGTAAATGAAGATGTCAAGTCCGTTACTTTTACCCAGTTAATTCCATCAACACTTAATGAGATTCCATCAACTTTATAATGACCATTGAAGATTGTGGGCATAGATGTATTTTCATCGCCTAAAGAAATATGATCCAATGTTAATGTTACATCATTTTTACCAGTCAGGTTAACATGAAGGATTGCTTCATTTAATGAATAGGTCCAGTCATCACCATAATCATCCATACGGAGACGTCCGTCAACTACCTGAATTTGTCCCTGTTTGTCTGAATAATATTCCCAGCCGTTTTCTTTTGCAGGTTTTCCTGCATCGAAGTTTTGTGTATATGGAACATCCTGAACTGTCGTAGCGGTAATATTGATATTGTCGAAAGAACGTCCATCGTTTTCACTTGTATTATCATACTGCTGAAATTTGATACGTACATCCGAGACATCAGTGCTTCCGGCTGCTGTTTTTGCCATTTCCAATATTGAATCGAGAGAATATGATTTGTTGGTAAAAGATGTTTGTAAGCTTGTAATTGTTACCCAGTTGAGTCCATCTATGCTTATCGCGATTCCATCACCTTTATAATGTCCATTAAAGTTTAACGGAAGGGCAGTATTTTCATCTTCGTATGATGTGTGATTCAACGTTAGTGTAATATCTTTTTGGTTTGTTAGATTGACATGCAGAACAGCTTCATTTAAAGAAGATACCCAGTCGTCACCGTAATCGTCCATGAGGAGATATCCACTTACTACCTGAATTTGTCCCTGGTTATCAGAATAGTATTCCCAACCTTGAGCAGGTGTAGGTTTACCGGCATCGAAAGTCTGTACATACGGCAGTTCCTGTATAGCTAAACCGGAAACTTCGATATTATCGAAAGCTCGTCCGTCATTTCCGGATGTATTGTCATATTGCTGGAACTTAATGCGAACATTTGACACATCAGTGCTTCCGGCTGCGGTTTTAGCCTGTTCAATTATTGAATCAAGCGTAAATGTCTGTCCGGTGAATGAATCCGTAAGATTTATTATTCTTATCCAGTTGATTCCATCGACACTTAAAGAGATTGCATCACCTTTGTAATGTCCGGAATACATTAACGAAATACCGTTATTTTCGTCTCCTAAACTGATATGATCAAGTTTTAATGTCACATTTTTTAGATTTGTTAAATCAACATGTAAAATTGCTTCATTTAATGAATAAGTCCAGTTGTCACCATAATCATCCATCTGGAGGCGTCCACCAACGATTTGAATCTGTCCTTCGTTGGTAGAGTAATATTCCCAGCCCTGAGCACCGGTTGGTAATGTTGAAGAGAACTTCTGAGTATAAGGAGCCGCCTGTGCGACTATATTTGATGTAAGTTGAATGTTATCAAATTCCCTTCCATCACTCGGAGAATAAGTATTACCATATTGCTGGAATTTAATTCTTACATTAGAAAGGTCATTGGTTCCGGCCAAAACTTTGGCTTGAGCTATTTTTGCATCCAGTTCGAATGCCTGGCCTGTAAAATTTCCACTTAAATTAGTTATTCTAACCCAGTGAATTCCATCAACGCTAATAGATATTCCATCGCCTTTATAGTGGCCGGTAAATTCTACCGGTATTTCATCGTTTTCATCTGCGATAGAGTAATGATCCAGTGTAAGTTTTACACCTGTCTGGCCTGTTAAATCGACATGCAAAATTGCTTCGTTTGAAGAATATGAATAATCCGCCACCGAATCATCCATTCTTAAACGTCCGGAGACAACCTGAATTTGTCCCTGATTGTCTGAGTAATATTCCCAGCCCTGATTTGCAGTTGGTTTGACGGAACTGAAATCCTGAGTATACGGCAGATGCTGAACTGTCAATGCATTCACTTGAATATTGTCAAAAGAACGTCCATCGTTTCCAATTGAATTATCATATTGCTGGAATTTTATACGAACGTTAGATACATCGTTACTTCCGGCCGCGTTTTTCGCTAATTCGATTATTGAATCAAGATAGAATGTCGCTCCGACAAAAGAGCTTGTCAGGTCTGTCACTTTAATCCAGTTGACTCCATCGACACTTAATGCGATTCCATCACCTTTGTAATGTCCTGAAAAGCTTGTCGGTATCGCGTGGTTCTCATCGAGAATTGAGGTTTGATCGAGAGTTAGCGTGACATCTTTCTTATTTGTCAAATCGAGATGCAAAATAGCTTCGTTTAACGAATAAGTATTATCAGCGCTGTAATCATCAAGCACCAATTTATTGCTTATCACCTGAATTTGTCCCTGGCTGTCTGAATAATATTCCCAGCCTTGAGGTTCAGCGGGTTTTCCGGCTGAAAAATCCTGTGTGTAAGGTACCGCCTGAGGAGTTGCAGTTAAAAGCAGTACATTAGTCATAGTGTTATCCACTACGATTGCATTATCATTCTGAAGTGGTGTTGTCAGATCGGTCAGACCTGTAATATCCGCATTAAGAAGCAGTCTTGGTTCAAGACGTTCGAATACAGGAGCTTCCTGTTTCTGAATCTTTTTCTGTAAACGCTGTAAAATGCGATATTTTCTTGTTAAACGTTTCATTTTAAATACCTCCATTGCCTACAAATGTCTGTTTTTTAAATAGACGGAGAGTTTCAAATATGAAGTTCCGCATATTCATGCAGTAAAACACCACTCCTGTCATTAAATACTTAGACAAAATGAATACGCTTTTAGTTCCCATATATTTGAATCCTTTATTGTAATAACTGAATTTTTACTACTCAATTTAAGCTCGAAACTAATTAAAAGTGCCATCCTGAGCTTGTTATGTAACGCATATTTACATTTCATTTTAATTTTTTTATTTTTATTTTTTGTTTTTTCCTTCAAGCAACTGCCTTGAAATATAGCTGGCAGAGGACTGTATTGGAGATGGAATTGATTGTAACTGCTTATTTAGTATTGGTTTGCGGTAATATCAGGTGCTTTGGACCAGGTGGTTAATACTTTAATATTATCGTACAATTGATACAATCGTTAAAAACGTTATATTTGGAGTGGCAAATACTATGAATATTGCGCGTATTTAAGTCGGTATGAATTCCTTGACTACATGCTTTTCTATAAGTAAAATCTTTATAATTTAAAACTAAGTTCCAGTTACGAAAAGTTGAAATTTAAATGGAAACAAATTAATTAAGGAATTTATTAATGATTGATTTAACAGGAAAAATTGCACTGGTAATAGGCGGCGGTGGCGGCATAGGACTTGAAATAGCGAAATCATTGGCATTGGAAGGCTGCAAGGTTGCATTAGCAGATTATAATGAGGAATTACTGAAAAAAGCTGAAACAACCGCGGGCGGCGGTGTAAAATTTGCATGGAAAGCCTGTGATATTACAAATCGTGCCCAGGTAGCAGAACTTTTCAAGTGGCTCGGTGAAAAACTCGGACCAATTGATATTCTCGTCAATAGCGCCGGAATCAATGTAATAAACAGAAAAATGGCGAACGTCGATCCGAAGGATTTTGACAGAATTATGGCCGTAAATACTACAGGAGCGTTTAATTGCTTGTATGAAGCAGTACCTGTAATGAGAGCGAAAAAATCGGGATTAATAATTAATATCGTATCAATCTCCGGCAAGCATACAATTGAATTGGCCGGTCTTCCATATGTTGTCTCGAAATTCGCGACAGGCGCAATGGGCCAATACATAGGTCTTGAAGAGCGTGAAAATGGTATCAATGTCACGAATATTTATCCCGGCGAAGCGAATACTCCGATTATCGACAAGAGACCTGTCCCTGTTTCAGCGGAAAAGAGAGCTCAGATGCTCCAGACGGAAGATATCGCCGAATGCGTAGTTATGATAGCAAAACTGCACCCGAGAGCGATTGTCCCAGAACTGGTAATTACTCCAAAACATATGTTGTACCCATAAATTAAACGATTAATTATTTAAAAGGTTAATATAAAATTACATATTATTGAGAGGGCGAATAATGAGTACGTTGAGGTATATTTCATTTATTGCGGTATTGATTCTTGTCACATCAGCTTGTTTCGCCGCTGATAAAAAAGCTGCGTCTGTAACAAAGGACGTTTTTGGTAAAACAAATGATGGAAATGATGTTTACGTTTTTACGATAGCAAACAGCAAAGGTCTTACGGCAAAGGTTATTGAATTAGGCGCGCATATTATTCGCCTTGAAGTTCCTGATCGTGATGGAAAACTCGCTAATATAGTAACAGGTTTCGATTCCATACAGCGTTACAGAAGTGCCTTTGAAGGTGCAACTATAGGAAGATTTGCCAATCGTATTGCGAATGCAACATTTAAGATAGATGGTGTCGAGTACAGATCTACTTCCAACCTTCACGGCGGCCGAATGGGTTTCCATACTAAGTTATGGAAAGGTATTGAGTTTAAAAATGACAATGAAGCCGGCGTAAAAATGACTTACTTCAGCAAAGATGGCGAAGAAGGTTATCCCGGCAATCTTAAATGCACCGTGACTTTTACTCTGACAAATGAAAATGAACTGAAGATTGACTATGAAGCAGCAACGGACAAAACAACTGTTGTTAATTTTACAAATCACAGTTACTTCAATCTGGCAGGGGCCGGAAGCGGCCAGGTAATGGCTCATGAAATATATATTAATGCAGATAAATATACACCTTTCGACCGTTCACAAATCCCCACTGGTGAAATCAGCCCGGTAAAAGGTACGCCGTTCGATTTAACTGAGCCAAACACAATAGGTTCAAAAATCACCGCCCTTGGCGGACGAAGCGGTTATGATCACAATTTCATGATTAATGGATGGGACGGCAAGAAACTTGTACTCGCTGCTCGTGTTTCTGAACCTGCTACAGGAAGAGTTATGGAAGTATTAACTACAGAACCGGGAATGCAGTTTTATACAAGCAGAGGTGAAGCGTTTTGCCTGGAAACACAACATTTTCCTGATTCACCAAATCATCCTGATTTTCCGTCAACAATTTTACGTCCGAACGAGACATTTAAATCTGAAACTATATATAAATTCTCAACAAAGTAATTTTAGATAAAAACATGAAAATAGTAATCGCGATGGACTCTTTCAAAGGCACTTTGAGTGCTTCTGAAGTCTGTGAAATTATTGCATCTGTAATAAAAGCAGATTTACCAAAAGCAGAATGTATTTTAAAACCGATAGCCGACGGCGGCGAAGGCACTGCTGAATCTATGCTCAAATCAATTCCCGGCAAGTGGATTAAGAAAAATGTCACC
>CAZMPL010000171.1:6658-7560 GCA_964567805.1 uncultured Pirellulales bacterium
AGTGGACGCCGGTTTCGCATGGTTCGAAGAGTCACGAACCGCTTTGGTGGAAATGGCCAGTGCCGCGGGTCTGCAATTGCTCAGAAAAGACCAATGCAATCCGATGAAAACTACAACTTATGGCGTTGGCGAACTAATCAACGCCGCTATCAAAAAAAAGCCTGAAAAAATTCTTTTTGCAATAGGAGGCAGTGCTACAACAGATGGCGGCACGGGGCTCGCGTCTGCTATTGGCTGGCAATTTCTCGATAATGATGGCAAACAGGTTGCCGGCTGCGGCGGGGGACTTAATAAAATCGAAAAAATTGTTCCCCCGAAAAAAACAATGACAATTCCAGTTGAAGTGCTTTGCGATGTACAGAATCCGCTATGCGGCGAACATGGTGCCGCGAGAATATATGGCCCGCAAAAAGGCGCAACTCCTGAAATGGTAGAAGAACTGGACGCGGGTCTATGTCACTTGGGAAACTTGATTAAAAAACAGTTAGGTCGTGACGTTCTTGACGTTCCCGGCGCAGGAGCGGCGGGGGGATTGGGTGCCGCGTCTCTGGCGTTTATGAATGGCAAGCTCGTATCCGGAATCGAAACTATTATTAAACATAGCAATATCGAAGCTGAGTTAGTGGATGCCGACTGGATTATTACCGGCGAAGGTTGTTTTGACAGGCAAAGCCTGTATGGAAAAGTCGTTTCCGGCATTTCAAAAATTGCCAATAAAGCAAAAGTCAAAATTGCGGTTATCGCCGGACAGGTAAGATTGGAAAAAAGTGAATATCAAAAAATTGGTATTGTTTCCGCCCACAGTTCTAAGCCGGATAACATGAGTCTCGATGAAGCACTTGAAAAAAGCAGGGAATTGCTAAAAAAAGCCGCTCAAAATTTTGTTGATGCAAATCTTATAT
>CAZMPL010000172.1:0-7547 GCA_964567805.1 uncultured Pirellulales bacterium
TCTTTCTTCAATACTTAATTTCTCACGGTCGCAATGCTCGGTAATTGGGATACCCTTGACGTTTTCCATCACAAAATAGGGCAAACCTGCTTCCGTAGCTCCCGCGTCATAAACGGCTGCTATATTTGGGTGATTGAGCAAAGCCAGCGTCTGGCGCTCAGCCTCGAAACGGGCAATTACCTGTTTCGTGTCCATTCCCGGTTTGATAACTTTAAGCGCAACAAGACGTTTTACAGGCCTGTCCTGCTCAGCCAGGTAAACTACAGAAAAACCGCCTTCACCAAGCACGCTTAAAAGCTTGTAAGGGCCGATATTTCCAGTCTGTACAGGTACTTCCGAACTACCTGGAAACGAGACCGTAGCTCTGTTACTATCAATTTTATGTTTACGTTTATTATTTAAGTTGTCGTTATTCATTTAATATTTAATTCAAATTCATGCCTAAACACACGTCCTTTTAATATATAGACGCTTGAGAATCGCGAAAAATTGGGAAATCTAAAAAAAAATTGACTACACCGCGATTCAGTAATACTATATACATTGTTAGGAATATCGTCAATATGACAGATTTTATGTAATTTTAAGTTTTTTACGGGAACTAAAGGAATAGCAATGGCTTCATTAATTATTACTTCCGGCGAGCAAAAAGGTGAATATTTGCTTCTTGGCAATCGAATAAACGTTATCGGCAGGGCCGAAGCACTCCCTATGCAGATACTTGATGATATGGTCTCCCGAAAACATCTCAGAATTCGTTTCGATGAGAATTCCAACCAGCATTACGCCGAGGATATGGGCAGCAAGCATGGCGTGATTATTAACAACCATAAAATAACCCAGATTACACCGCTAAAAGAAGGTGACCAGATAATTATCGGACAAACTACATTGATGTACACCAACGAGGATTTTACAAGTTCCGAAAGCGCTCTTGAGCATTACAAAAAAGTCGGAGAACGCCAGCGACCCACAATGCTCGAATAATCCACAATGGATTTTCATAGCCACAGAGTTCTCAGAGAGCACAGAGAAAAGTAGGATGGGCTTCAGCCCATGCTGTTCATATTAAAACAAATCACAAGCAAATCCCATCAACTGCTATTTCCTAATCAACAATCACTATTCACTATTTAAGTGCTTTATCCTGTTTTCTGTTTTCTAAACATTTTCTCTTGCATATCAAACAGCATATATTTAAAATCCTTATTCGAGATTTGTACCAGAGCTAATAAGCAGAGAAACAATTATTTAATTTGATTGGCCGTAATGAATTTTGAATTGAGGATATTATCGCAAAGTTGGATCAGTGATGAACCAGATGACAGGTCTGATCTCTGCACGCATGGTAAGATTTATCTCAGGATTGGTGATAATGTAATCACCGATACAGAATTTATTGATAAAAGTCCAACAAGAGAATTTGGAGATAAATTCGACAAAAGGATGTACAGTTCTTTTCTTAAAGAATTCAATTCTCTAAGAACCAGGGCGAGAAAAATACATAAAGAGATTAAGAATTAAGCTAATAAAAACCGAGAATATTTACATTTTTTTTGTAACGGATTTTTGTTTTTATCGTCTATATACTTAGAACGTTGTAATTGTGTTTATAAAATTAGGTTTATGAGATGGATAATATAAGCTATTCCGAATGTGCTGCATGGATCATAAGTATATGAATAATGCCGCTAAGTGTAGCTGATAATTCTAAGTATTGTCCAACGAAAGGAGAAAATTAAAATGAAAAACAAAAAGAGCTTTATTTACATCTTTCTAACCTGCGTAATTTCGGTTATTTGTGTAAGTCTTATTAATGCTCAGGAGATAAGTCTTAACAATCAGGGAACTATGAGAGCCTGGGGACCAGAACAGGCGACGGGTCAGCCGAATACATTCAGGTCCGGTGATATTCAAACCGCATGGGCGTCACTTACTCAGGACGGCCAGGACGAGTGGCTCATGCTGATTTACGAAAAAGCAGTTATACCTGCACAAATCCGAATCTTTGAGACATTTAATCCAGGTGCTGTTGTTCGTGTCTCCATTTTTACAGAAGATGGCCGCGAAGTAACCGCATGGCAAGGCAAAGATACTGTTGAAGCTAATGAGGGATTTGGTGTCGCAGAGATTCCTCTAAATGTTGATGTTAGAACAAATCGCGTCAAGATATACCTTGATTCAACTGGAGTACGCGGCTGGAATGAAATTGATGCGGTTGAGCTTATTGGCAAAGATAAAACTCGACAGTGGGCATCCTCTGCTTCATCAAGTACAACTTATGCTGAACAGCCTCGACCTGTCTCTCCACCTCCGGTTATGTCAAAAGATGAGTTTTCGAGTTTCCTGAATCGGTCGATTACGGTTTACATTGAAGGAGCAGATCCATTGTATGGAGTACTTGAAAGAGTTGGAGAGCGTTTCCTGGTTCTGCGTCAGGAAAAAAGTAGTTATATGTATTTAGTGAATAAAGAAAATATTATCTATGCAAGAGTTCAGATGCAGACTGATGTTCCGCAACCGGCTCAATCGCTTTTAAGAATTATTACCGATGTGAATAATTAAAAATATCCGGATTATTTTGGACTGTCGAATATCTATATTTTTCCCAGTCAATATATAGAAGAGGAATATTAATAAATGAAAAATACTAATATATGTCCAAAGTGTGAATCGAAAAATATAATACATATTCCTGGCTGGTTTGGTTTTTATGGAGCAGGGAATTATATCCCGGCCGGGTGGACCGCAACTGATGTCGAAGTTGCACGTTACCTCTGTACCGATTGTGGATACAGTGAAGAATGGGTTGATAAAAAGAAAGATATTCAAAAACTTATTCGGAAATATAGTAATAAATAATTATGATATTTGAATTAGATAGAGATCTGTATTAAATTAATGAAGTACAATAAATCTATCGAGTGGAGAAAAATAATGATAAAAGGAAGTTGTCATTGTGGTGCCGTAAAATATGAGATACATGGAAAATTATTAATGTTCGCAAATTGTCACTGTCCTGATTGCCGCAAGTATACCGGATCAGCATTTTCTTCTGTATTGGCTGCTGAATCAGACGGATTTGAGGTCACTTCAGGAAAAGAAAACCTTACTATCTATCAATCCTCACCGGGAAAGTATCGACACTTTTGTAAAACATGCGGCTGTCATATTTATTTAGAAACCGAACATAGACCTGGAATGGTCTTTGTCCGGGCAGGTTCACTGGATGATGACCCTCAGATTCGGCCGCAGGCTCATTATTGGGTGAGTATGAAAGCTCCGTGGCATGAGATTTGTGATTCAATACCACAATACCCGGAAGGATTGTCTAAAAAATGAAAGAATGTTACAAAAGGGTAAGCAATAAAAATAATATCATGATATTGTTTCAGGGAGATAATAGTTATGGAAAATAATCCGGAACTTGAGCAAGCGGAAAGAGAACTTGAAAGTGAATTGCATAAAGAGCGAATGGAAAGACAACAATATTCCTTAACAGATTATATCCTTGGATTTGCTATATTAGTTCACTTTCTTGCTGCGTTAGCATCTCCATTGATTTTTATATGCATACTTGTAAGGATATCAGATGGCGATAAAATCCCCGAAATATTATTATGGTTAGTATTTCCATCTGGACTGGTTTCACTCGGAACTGCAATTGGTCTTTTTAGAGTTTTAATTTTACCAAAATCGTTATTAGAGCGAGTTGGAAATGAAAAATAGTAGTAAATACATCTTGTTTTTTATAGTCTTTCTGGTAGTTGTTGTTTTGTTGTTATTCATTAATAGTACTTCCTTTCAGAAAGCCCGTAATAGCTACAAATTGTTCAGAGAATTTCAGAATTACATAAAAAGCAATAATTGGGAAAAAGCTCAGGAAATGCTTTATGCTTTTGACGCCAATCAGGAATATAGCTCTTATGAGTTTAGTTTTTCCAGCAATATTGAAAACAGGCCGGTTATTAAAAATGGAAAATTAATGAGTATGAATGGAGATGTCACAGATTATATCATAAGAGCAAAACCAAGTTTCTGGGACACATATAAAAGTCATGATGATAAAGTTATTTTTAACAATGGTTATATTTTGTTTAAAAATGGTAAAATTATTGTTATTGAGTTTCCTTAAGATAAAGAAAGGAGTCTGGAGAGATGAATTTATTCGGATTGGTTTTTGTTGCGGCTGGAGCGTTTTCTTTGCTTGGTGGGATATGTGACTGGGAATGGTTTATGAATTCGCGAAAGGCAAGATTTATAGTGACAATTATGTCTCGAAATGGAGCAAGGATTTTCTACTCGATTCTTGGATTTTTAATCATGGTATTTGGTCTTATTGTCACAATGGGAATTATCGATATATCAGAATAAAAAAATGGTTAATTCAAAAAGAAATCCCACAACAAAAAAAGTTGCAACTGGTGTAGTTCACAAAGTACCGGCAGATTTGCGAAAGGCTCTTAATTCTAATCCTGATACACGAGATGCATGGAACGAGCTTACACCGCTCGCACGAAATGAATGGATATGCTGGATTATCTCCGTAAAGCAATCTGAGACAAGAAAACACCATATTGAGCGGGCGTGTGAGGAACTGCTTGAAGGAAAACGAAAGCCTTGTTGTTGGCCGGGCTGTTCTCATCGCTGAAATAATTTGTTATTTTTAACTTATTATTATTTTTTAAATATTGAAAGGGAGTAATCATGAGGAAGTCAAATATTTTAGTCTTAATATTATTTGTAGTTGCAATTATTGCGGGTGGAAGTTCGATATATACTCGGCCGTCCTATGTACCTCAGGATGCAAGCCGCTTTAGTTCCAATGGACACTATTACAAATTGATCCACGAACAGCTGACTTGGGATGAAGCTTACGAAAGATGTATCATAATGAATGGATATCTTGCGTGTATTACATCGCAAGCCGAAAATGATTTCGTGTTAGCTCTTGCCATTCAAAAGGATTATCCCGAATTAACATGCTGCTGGCTCGGATCGACTGATAAAAAAGTTGAATCACAATGGAAATGGATTACCGGCGAGCCGCTTGTAATGGAAGATAACCTTCTTTCTCACGGCGGCGAAGTTGAAAACTATCTGAATCTGCGTCTCGCGACAGGCGAATGGGAAGACTATCCCGTAGATGGCGAATCAGTCGGCGAGCAGTGGTTTGTATGTGAATGGGACTGAAATAATATAGGAGGTTTCTCGTGCAGTATAAAATAATATTGCTTTCCTTATCGGCTTTAATTATTTCTGGTTGCAGTTCGATAAAAACACAAACCGTGATAATTCATGGTCAGGATAAAAGCGAGTCAATCAAACTCGAAGGGCCTTTCAGTGACGCTTGTCGAGCGGTTTTGGGAAAATTTGGTTCAATATATAAACAGACATCTAAAGAGTTTCATATAAACGGTATAGAATCGTATAAAGCCAGTTATAAAACTAAGGATAAACAAAATTACGAATACACAATCGTTATTAAAGGTAATAGCAAAAATACTCTGATAGTAACCTTAAAAACAACAAATCCTGATAACGAAAAATTTGTTAACGCTTTTTATGAGGAATTTAATGAGAGAGGAATCGAATTTGAACGTGCATTTAAGGAATAACATAATTAAGCTTTTATTTGTTTTTTGTGTAGTGACATTAATTTCATTACAGAGCGGCTGTGCTGTTTTATTTGGTACCAAAGTCAAACCTGAACCGGTGAGCTTTAATCATCCAGATGAATTTATAAAGGGTGACGGCTTTATGGTATTGGCCGATAGGCGAGTGTTTGCGGTTATGGCATTTCTGAATGCGGTTGGTTTTGATTATGAAGCTGAAGGTCAGAAAATGCATCCTGTTCGACAAAGGGTTCGTGAGCTTGTCGCCGCTAATCTGGCTGATCACCCGGATAAAATCAAAAAGTGGCAAAAATACCGCAGAAGCTTTTTTCGAAAATCTTTACCTATATCGCATTTTCTGGATTACTCGCTGAGTCTCAATACAGATTATCCATTCAAACAAATTCGGCCGGACAAGGAATTAAATTATTCTCACACAGGCATATTATTTGATGGCTTTCCTGATGTACTGAATGATTTCTGGGAGACAGCAAAGCTCGATGAAGTATGGGAACAGGTCAAACCTGACTATATTGAAGACATAAAAAAATATGACTTTGTTAAAATGCAGGAAGAGATGGATTATCTATGGAAGTATATGCGGATGGAGCGGCTGGATAATTATACTATCGTGCATGTCCCTAATCTTATGGATCGTTACTATCGCGCGATAGGGGGGAGATACGAGGATTATTTCTACTCTGTTGAAAGTCCAGGTTCCGGCAGTCATAGTTTGAATATTCATGAATATCTGCATTCTTTTGTTAATGACCTTGTGAAAGAGAATTTCAAGCTCCAGAAAAAGAAACTGATGAAATATTATAACGCAGGTAAAAACGGCTCATCGGCCAGTTCGTATCGACAGCCCGTTATTTTTACTTACGAATGCATGGTAATAGCATTGGATCTTCGTATCGCAATTTTAACTGAAGACGATCCCAAGTTGATAAGTATTTATCATGGACAATTGACTAATTATACAGATAACGGCTTGAATCTTACGCTTCCTTTCTATAATTTGCTCGAAGAATACGAAAAGAGCGGCGAGCCATTTGACCAGTTCCTCCCGAAAATGCTGGAACTTCTGCCGGAATACAACCAGTGAAAAAACAACTTAATCCTTTTTCACAATGAAGGGGACGTATACGAAGTTTGTGATTGCTCCTTCGTCGTTAAACTCCAATCGGTACAAGCCGGGAATTAGTGGAATCTCTTTTCTTTCAACTCCGTTTGTTCTTGTTATAACTTCCAGAATAGCTTTTATTGTGTCGGTTGAAACTGAACCTATTGCCTGAATTGTCTCGGGTATTTGCGTATCGGTTTTGTCGGAGTATTGCGTGAGTTTCCAGCCGTCTTCGAGTGTGATTGTCGAATCCAGTTTACCCAGTCCCGATTGAGTATTGATAGCGTAGTTTTCTTTTACGTTAGGTAAGTAAACTGTTGTAATGTTGAGTGATGTCGCGTCGTTTGCATCCTGCGAAACCAGAAGATACGGCCATGGTCGATAGTATCGTACTCCCTTTGCGGATTTATCATTCTTTGGTGTAATCTTCGTAACAGTCATACCCGCACAGCCGGTCAATATAAGTGACATTATTGCGATTATACATAATTTCTTATTCATAAATGATTCTCCTTAACCATTTTCATATAGATTTTGTAACCATTCACAGAAAATACGACTCTGTCATTCCCGCGCACTCGTGCTACGTAGCGAGACTTCGCAGAGTAGCAGGCGGGAATCCATATTCGTTTATTGCCTGCCTGTTGGCATGCAAGTCTGGATTCCGCAACAAGTGCGGAATGACAATAAAGCATTAATCTAATATTATATTTTTGCGAAAGATTTCTCAAGTGATTTAATTTGGTATAATATATGGTAATTATAAAAGTTTTTGCACCAAATAATAGATGTTACAATGGTGCAGATGA
>CAZMPL010000173.1:0-7535 GCA_964567805.1 uncultured Pirellulales bacterium
GTTGTGCCGACAGGATTATTGCGTTGAATGTTTTGTCCTCTCATGCCGCCCATCATACCGCCGCTTGCCATGTCATTGTTATCTTTCAAACCCATTCCCGGCCATGAAATCTGGATATAAAATTTCATTTTTGGATTGTGTTCCAAACCAAGCTTAACGAATTTTTCGATAGCTTCATCCGGCAATCCGATAGGGGACATAACGAATGCATCCGCTTTACCGTCAATCAAAACCTTCTTGGCTGGATTTTGCTCGTCTGTACCTTGTCTATCCCAGAACTGAGATGTACGAGATACGCCAATCATATCAATACTTAATACATTGTGATCCTTGATACCATAAGCCTGTGTTACCTTGGTCAATACATCTGGCATATCCCACATGAGACTATGCGAAGCGTAATAGACTTTCATCCCGGCTGGCTTGGCATCTTTTTCAGCTGAAGCATTTGCTGTTTGAGCTGTGCATGCTCCACAAGCTAACATGATAGCTAAAATTGTTAATAATAATGTCTTTTTCAATTTAAAACCTCCTTAAATATATTAGGATTTTACACATCTGCTTGTCACATTGACTCAGATTAATTCTTGTTAATAATTTATTCCTTAAAAAGAAGCTGTGCGAATTCTTTTAAGTCACGTCGCCATGTTAACCACTCATGAGCGGTCTCTGGCGATTCATAATAAACATATTTCAATCCAATTTTGTCCAGCATATTTTTAAATGCACCGACAGAAGCTGGGAATGGATTTGGTTCTTTCGTACCCAAACCAAGCCAGAAAAGTTTAATCTGCTTGTTGAGTGCTTCAGCATCTTTGAACTTACCGTTCATGAAAGTTTCGATATCAATCTCGGTTGTGCTCGGGTAATTCGATGTGCCGCTGAATCCGCCGATATGAGAAAATACGTTCAAATTGTTCATTGTAATCTGTATAGTTTGGTTTGCGCCCATAGAAAGGCCGGCCATCGCTCTATGCTCACTGTCCGCAAGAGTACGATAGTCTTTATCAATCATCGGGATGACTTCTTTAATCAACACATTCTCGAATGCTGATGTACCGCCGCCCGGTGCGCCGCCGCCACGTCCGGCCATAGCTCTGCCGCCGCGTCCGCCTGTCATCATTTCTCCTCGACGAGCGCCAGTTCCGGCTCCAGGTGTCGGAGTACCAGCCGCAGGTGCTGGATTGGCATAACCGTTTTCGATGACAATTATCATCGGAACGGCTTTCTTTTCCGCAATCAGGTTATCAAGAATCAGGTTTGCATGTCCCTGAACCGCCCAGCCGGTTTCATCTTCACCGCTGCCGTGTTGGAGATATAACACTGGATAGTGTTTTGATAGTTCCTTGTCATAATCCGGCGGAGTATATACGAAACAGCGCCGCCATGAGTTGGTTATCTTTGAAAAATAAAGTTTTTCACGCAATTCGCCATGAGGTACATCTTTTAAAGCATAAAAATCCTGATCATGGGCAGGGACTTCAAGGGCACTTCCCCAGCGGCTGACACCATAAAAATATTTTGTACCGGGATCAGGAACCTGAGCACCGTCAATATTAATCATATAATAGTGAAAACCTTCATCCAGAGGTCTTGTAGTTCCCGTCCAAACGCCGGTTTCATCTTTGGTCAGGACAGTTCTCCCACCCAAATCAACTGTAACACTTTGTGCCTGTGGCGCGACAATACGAAATCTGGCTCGTCGTTCTGAATTAACCTGAGGATATTGCTGGTTAGGCTGGTTTAGAGTCGATGGCTTGAAATCTTCCACCGCCGCTTGCTGGTCTGTCTGAGCAAAGCAGATTCCGCCTGTTATTACTATTACTAATATAGTAACTAAAAGCCTTTGACTCATTCAATAACCTCCTTAATTATTGAGTTTTTGTCTATTTAACAAATATTAATTTCTATCATTTAATTCTGAAAAATCAATGGTGCGAATTGATAGAAACTTCGCCTCCATGTAATCCAGTCATGAGCCGTGTCGGGAGATATATATGATATAGACTTAATACCTGCCGTATTTAAAGCGTCGGCTGCGGTTTTTGTACTTTCTGCGGCTCTTTCCCGGCTGCCATAACTCATAAATACAAGTTTGACCTTTTCTTTGTCGGTTATACTCGCTGGAGATACTGTTCCGCCGCTGAAAAGGCCAAAATATGAAAAAATGTCAATATTTTTCATTCCTACCTGGTTGGTAAGCATTCCACCTAATGAAAGACCGGCCAACGCACGATGCTGCTGATCTGGGATTGTTCGGTAATAGTTATCAATATCTGGAATCGATTCATTGATAAGCATCTGGCCGAAATTTGCCGCCCAGTCCGGAGCAAGTGCCATATTGCCCGGCACATCTCCCGGTTTATATACAAAATCATTATTCATTACGACAATCATTGGAACCGCTTTACCGTCGGCGATAAGATTGTCGAGAATATTATTCATATGACCAGAATGAGTCCATTCTGATTCATCTTCGCCCGCTCCATGCTGCAAATAGAGTACAGGATAGCGTTTGTTCGGGTTTTTCTCGTATTCAGCCGGTGTATAAACGAAACAACGGCGATATTTCTGTTCCACCTTCGAATAGAACCAGTGTTCACGTACATCACCGTGCGGCACATCTTTCATTTGGTAGAAATCATTATCCGTGAAGGGGACTTCCAGCATGCTGACAAGTCCATTCGAATAGAATACATTTACGCCGGGATCGATGAAGCTCGTGCCGTCCACGTTGAATCTGTAAATTTTGAATCCTGATTCAGGACGCTGAATTACGATATTCCATATTCCCTGTGCGTCTTTTTGCATGTCGTAACTTTTACCGCCGATTTCCAGTTTTACCGATTGTGCGGTTTTGGGTGCATTAAACTGGAACCAGAATCTGCCGTCTTTGTGAACCTTTGGAAATTGAGACAGGCGATGTACGAAGCTGGTCTTCTGCCATTGGCCGTCGTCATCCATTTTAAATATGGATGATCGGTCCGTCTGAGCGAGACAATATCCTCCAGTAAATGAAGCAAATAATAAAATTATTATCAGCTTGTTTGGCATGTTTCAATCTCCTCAATCAATCAGGCTGAATACCTTCATTGAAAATGAAACAAAAAGCCCTCTAAATCAAAAAACGGTTTAAAATACGTATATGTAAGATTCTAACGTAAATTTTCTTTCTTTCAACAATTTTTTGCTTCTATTTGATTCATTTCTTGAATTCAAAACGTAAATGAAATCTTGCGGGAAATGAGTATTTTCTGCAAAGTGTATAAAAATATCAAAAACATTCTTTGCAGCGTAATAAAAATATGCAAAAAAATAATTACCTGCTATTGAGTATGGTTTAAAAATACATTTTTGGGAAGTATGCCTGATATTGAAACCTTTTCATCTTTAATCCTTACTCAGACTCGATTTATATTATTTTGACTGAATAATATTCAGTTGTATTATTCAAAGAAATGAACTTGTACAGGTAAAAAATTCCTTTTAATCGCTTACATCGAGAATGCTCATGAATGCTTCCTGTGGGATTTGGACGTTTCCAATGCTCTTCATTCGTTTTTTGCCTTCTTTTTGTTTTTTCAGTACTTTCATTTTTCGTGTCACGTCGCCTCCGTATAGTTTGGCTGTCACATCTTTTCTGAAGGCTTTGATAGTTTCGCGTGCGATTATCTTGCCGCCTATTGCGACCTGCAAGGGGATTTCGAACTGATGGCGGGGAATTGCTTTTCTGAGTTTGATAATTAATTTTCTGCCTCTCTGTTCGGCATTGTCACGATGTACAATCAGTGAAAGCGCATCGATCGGGTTGCCGTTTATGAGAATATCGATTTTTACAAGGTTGCTTTTCTCGAAACCAAGAAACTCGTAGTCCATAGTAGCATAGCCGTGACTTATACTTTTGAGCAAATCATAAAAGTCATATACAATCTCGGCTAACGGCGCTTTGTATTCCATTATAACTCGTGTCGGGCCAAGGTAATCGGTTTTATTCAATTTGCATCTTCGTTCTTCCGCGAGTTTCATTACATTTCCGATTGTGTCTGTCCCGGTAATAATTTCCAGTCGGACAAAGGGCTCACGAAGCTCCTCGATATAAGTACGGTCGGGAAGCTGGCTCGGCGAATCGATTCGAGAGACTTTTCCGTCACGTGTTACTACTTCGTAACTTACACTCGGAGCGGTTTGCACTACGCCGATATCATTCTCACGTTCGAGTCTTTCCTGAATAATTTCCATATGGAGCAGGCCAAGGAAGCCGCACCTGAAACCAAATCCAAGAGCAGGGGAGTTCTGCGGTACGAAAGAGAAACTCGCGTCATTAAGCGCTAATTTTTCAAAAGCGGTACGGAGTCTGGGATAGTCTGTGGTTGTGTCCGGATAAAAATCCGAGAAAACCATTTGCAGAGGCGGCTTGTATTTTTCAAGTGATTTTTGAGCCGGTTCGTTATCATCTGTGATAGTGTCACCGATAGTGACATCTCCGAGTTGCTTTATATTACTTATTACGTAACCTACTTCGCCGGTACCTAATTCTTCCGTCTGTTTCATTTTGGGAGAGAATTTACCAATCTCAGTGATGATATGACTTCGGTTTGTGCCCATTAATCGTATTTTCTGTTTGAGTTTCAACTTGCCTGAAAATACTCGAACATAGCAAATCACGCCCCTGTATTCATCGAAGTGACTATCGAAAATGAGAGCCTGCGTATTTTCATTGGAAAGGTCCCTGGGTGCAGGCATTAAAGCGCATATTGCGTCCAGAACTTCTTTTACACCTTTGCCGGTTTTGGCGCTTATATGAAAACATTCATTTTTTTTCACGCCTAAAACATGCTCGATTTCATCTCCCACTACATCAGGTTGTGCGGCGGGCAAGTCAACTTTATTAATAACTCCCATAAGCTCACAGCCGCTTTCTACCGCAAGGTAAGCGTTTGCTACAGTCTGAGCCTGCACGCCTTGTGTCGCATCGACTACGAGCAGGGCGCCTTCGCAGGCGGCTAAAGCTCTGGATACTTCATAATGGAAATCCACGTGGCCCGGCGTATCAATAAGATTGAGCATATATTTTTGGCCTTCGTATTCGTAGTTCATAGTCACGGCTGAAGCTTTAATTGTTATACCGCGTTCACGCTCAAGGTCCATATCGTCGAGTATTTGTTCCTGTGCTTCACGGGCAGTAATCGTACCGGTGATTTCCAGCATGCGGTCGGCCAAAGTACTTTTGCCGTGGTCAATATGAGCTACAATAGAAAAGTTCCTGATAAAACGAGTATTCATAAAAGAGTATTCCTGTTTTTATATTTTAAATATTTCTAAAGCGACGCGAAATCACACAATACGTAATCCGCAATAGGCAAAGCCTTCGCAGTAAGAAATATACGATTTTTTTCAATATTCAATAAGCCTTGTTCGCAATGTATCCGAACAGGTTCTGCGAAAAGCTCACAAGGATCCTGCCCGGTAAACTGCTTAAATTCTTTAATATCAATACCATATCTTGTCCGAAGATTCAATACCGCTGTTTCGCAAATCCGTTCCATTTCACTTATGGGAACTGATTCCTCAACACAGCTTTGATCCGACTCTATGGCATTCACATACGTTATAATATCCGAAAAGTTCCGGTTTCTGCAATTTCCAGTCGAAGAAGCCGCCGCCGGACCGAGCCCGATATACGGCCGATTTTGCCAATAACCTGCATTATGCATGCATTCATAGCCGGGTTTTGCGAAATTGGAAATTTCATATTGTTCGTAACCCGCTTTTGCAAGACTTTCAATTGCCTGCTCGTACATTGCTTTGTCTGTTGATTCGTCAATCGGAGAATATTTCCCGTTTTCGATATCTTTACCCAAAGGCGTATCTGATTCTATTGTCAAAGAATAAGCCGAAATATGTTCGGGATTCAGAGCAATCGCCTGATTCAAACTTTCCTGCCATGTTTTCTGTGTCGAGCCGCAAATCGCGAAGATTAAATCGAGAGAAATATTCTTGAATCCGACTTGTCTTGCCTCTTGTACAGCTTTTCCAATGGCTTGCGAATTATGAATACGTCCGAGACATTTCAATTCATTATCATCGAAAGATTGAGCGCCAATCGAAATACGATTTACGCCAAGATGATAAAAAAGCGAGAGAATGTCACGATTTACCTGGCCGGGATTACATTCGATTGTAAATTCGACGAAGTCGGGACATTTTTCTCTTATAGCTATTAAAAGTTTTTCCAGTTCTGACGAAGGCAAGCAAGAAGGAGAACCGCCGCCGATATAAATTGTACGAACCGTACGAGTATCAGCTTGCGAAAGTTCTTTGATGATTGCGTTAATCAGACGATTTGTGTCATGCAAACTTACCGGCTCAGAATAAAAATTGCAATATGCGCATTTACTTTGGCAAAAAGGAATATGTACATAAAGTCCTGAACAGTTTTTATCCATACAAAACATCTAACTAACGGCTGACTGAAAAAGTATAGCCGTATTTCCAGCCTTTGCTTTTTTTATCTTTTTCATATCCCAGAGCGAACATTCTTGTTTCCCAAAGCTTCGCCGAATTCTCGGAAGTAAATTGCTGCATAACCTTGAAATCAACCGGATTTCCAAGCTCAGTTTTTATTTTTTTCAAATCGTCGGTCAATCCTGCATATTTCATAAATTCTTATCCCAGATTATTTGCGTTTTATAGACCTTCTTCTATGACTTCTCGTCGGATGCATTTTTTTTCCAACATTAGGAGCTGGTTTTGCATAATGCTCTCGTTTCGGTTTTTCCGAGGGAATCGGTTCCAGTGTATCAGATTTTTTATAAGCGAAACCTTCGAACTCTTCGTGATCGAATTCACAGCCGATAAATCTCTCGATTTTACGAAGTGACTTCTGTTCATCGTATGAGACAAACGTAATTGCGTCACCCAGAGCGGTTGCGCGGCCGGTACGTCCGATGCGATGGATATAATCTTCAGGAAAAGCCGGGACATCGAAATTTATTACATGTGAAATTCCTTCGATATTAATTCCACGTGCCGCTATATCAGTGGCGACTATAACCTGAAATTTACCTCGCCTGAAACCATCCATTGCCTGTAATCGCTGGTTCTGGGTTCTATCCGAGTGAATCGCGACTGATAAAATACCGGCTTTCTTGAGACGATGATTTATTTTATCAGCTCCGTGCTTGGTACGCGAGAATATCATTACACTATACATCTGCGAATTTTTCAGCATGTGTATCAGAAGATCCATTTTCTGCTCTTTGCGAACCGGATAAATATGCTGCGTAATAGTCTCGATTGGATTCCTTGGTTTGCCTATCTGGAATATTAGCGGCGACTTGAGCATATCAGCGGCCAGTGTCTGTATCTCTGGTGAAATTGTCGCAGAAAAGAGCATTGTCTGGCGATTTGTCGGCAGGCTGCCCACAATTCTGCGAACGTCATGTATGAAGCCCATATCCAGCATTCGGTCCGCTTCATCAAGCACGAGAATTTCAATATGTTTAATCTCTATAGAACGGCGATTCATATGATCC
>CAZMPL010000174.1:0-4428 GCA_964567805.1 uncultured Pirellulales bacterium
ATGCCAGAAAGTACTCTCAAAATGACCTCCGGATTAAAATAAAAAAACTGGTTAATTAACCAAACAAATCAAACGACACAAACAAATTAGAATAGCTTTATGAGGCTTGATTGTCAAGGTTTTTGAGGTTATTTTTGCATATTATTGACATCAGAAACACGATTGAGTAATATTGCTATATACTTAGTGAGTCCTGAAATAAATTCCTAAG
Organism: uncultured Pirellulales bacterium; assembly: GCA_964567805.1. GTDB lineage: Bacteria > Planctomycetota > Phycisphaerae > Sedimentisphaerales > Anaerobacaceae > JAFGPS01. The sequence continues at coordinate 212 of CAZMPL010000174.1, forward strand.
TTCTTATCACTTTATTATTAAAGGAAATCGTTATGAAAACAAAATCAGCGATATTTTCACTTTTTGTCTTAATCTTAATAAACTCCACCGTTTTTGCTGATGCCGACCCGAATTTCTATTTATATTTGTGTTTTGGACAATCCAACATGGAAAGCGGCTCACAAATGTCAGATATTGACCGCCAACCTGTCGATGAACGCTTCCAGGTACTCGCCGATTTCGATAATGCCAGCCGAGGCTGGACAAAGGGCAACTGGTATAAAGCCGATGCTCCAATAACCGCGCGAGGCCGCGGATTTAACCTTGTCGATTATTTCGGCAGAACAATGGTCGCAAACTTACCGAAAAACATCAGAATCGGTATTGTAAAGTGTTCGGTTTCCGGTACCAAGATGGAATTGTGGGACAAGGACGAATGGAAGAACTACCTTAACAATCTGCCGCCCGATGGCCAATGGAAGATTTCAGCAGCCGCCATATATCAACCAAGTCCATATCAGTTCCTTGTCGATCAGGCAAAAATCGCTCAAAAAGACGGCGTTATAAAAGGAATACTTATTCATCAGGGAGAATCGAATTTCGAGGACCCGAACTGGCCTAAGAAAGTAAAAAAGATTTACGGCGATTTAATGACAGACCTGAATCTCAAGCCGGAAAATGTATCGGTATTTGCCGGAGAAGTAGTAAACGCGGACCAACAGGGTGAAAAAGCGGCCTTCAATGAAATACTTAAGAAGCTTCCTGAAACATTGCCAAATTCCTATGTGATTTCTTCCGCCGGCGTGCCATGCAATCCGGACCATCTGCATTTTAATTCATTAGGCAACAGGGAATTCGGAAGACGATATGCCGAGAAAGCGCTTTCTGTGCTTGGTTATAAAGCGACAGAACCAAAAGAACCATATGTAAAGCCTGCGGCAAATTGATTCAAACTGAATGATTTTTACCTTGTACAATGACAAAGTCTTTAAGTAAGCGTTCACGGAAAAACCGTATTTTTGTCATTGTAATAATGTATAAATGGTTACAATTAACGGTAAGCAATTCGAATATAAATATAAAAATGGGTGGCATCCTCATCCTGTTTTTTCAGGATGGGGATGTATAACTTGCACCAAGCCATCCCCAAACTGCGTTTGAGGCTGCCACCCATCGTATTTTTGTCAAATTCGATTCCCCTATGGACGACATCAAACGTCTCAATCTTAATCCCTTGATGTGCTTGAGATTTGTGAACGGTTACGTTTTTAATAATGAGTATTTACCACTTTTTGTCACTCAGAATGACACATGTCGTTTATTATATTATGGAATATAAGTTCTATTCAGAATCCTGCTGAGGGGCAAGCATTTTTGCCGGAACAACTATTCTGTCAAAATCCTCTGCGGATAAAATATTGAGTGATACGGCAGCTTCTTTTAAGGTTGTTCCTTTTGAATAGGCTTCTTTTGCAATCATAGCGGCTTTGTCATATCCGATATGCTTATTTAACGCGGTGACAAGCATCAAAGAATTTTGCACATGTTTTGAAATTACCTGCTCGTTTGCTTTGATTCCCGAAACACATCTCCGGCCGAAACTGCGGCAGGCATCACTTAATAATCTCACGGATTGCAGGAGGTTATAAATAATTACAGGCTTGAAAACATTCAGTTCGAAATTGCCCGACGCTCCCGCGATTGTTATTGTCGTATCGTTTCCGATTACCTGTGCGGCTATCATTGTCACGGCTTCGCATTGTGTTGGATTTACCTTGCCCGGCATAATCGAACTTCCCGGCTCGTTAGCGGGTAGAATAATTTCGCCTATGCCGCACCGCGGGCCGGAAGCAAGCCAGCGTATATCGTTAGCGATTTTATTCAATGACGCGGCAAGAGTTTTCAACGCCCCGCTTGTCTCGACAATTGTATCATGAGCGGCGAGAGCCTCGAACTTGTTGGGAGCGGAAACAAAAGGCAAACCGGTAAGTTCAGCGATTTTTTTCGCGGCTCGTTCGGCATATTCCGGATGCGTATTCAATCCTGTACCAACCGCGGTTCCGCCAATCGCCAATTCGTACAAACGAGTAAGAGATTGTGCGATACGTGTGCAGCCTCGTTCGAGTTGTTCTGCATATCCTGAAAATTCCTGGCCGAGTGTGAGAGGTACCGCGTCCATCAAATGTGTCCGGCCAATTTTGATTATATTCGCGAACTCTTCGGATTTGCCGCGAAATAATTTCGCAAGTGATTCTATTTCCGGGAGCAGATTTTCTTTAATAGCCTTTGCGGCGGCAATGTGCATCGCGGTCGGGAATGTATCGTTGGAAGACTGGGATTTATTTACATCGTCATTGGGATGAACTGGAGTTTTACTGCCGATTTTCCCACCTGCCAATTCTATCGCTCTATTGGCGATAACTTCATTAAGGTTCATATTTGTTTGCGTGCCGCTTCCTGTCTGCCAGACACTTAACGGAAACTGGTCTTTCAGCCTGCCTTCGATGATTTCCCCTGAAGCCCGAACTATCAAATCAGCTTTTTCTTTTGAAAGCAGACTAAGTTCTTCATTTACAATTGCGGACGCTTTTTTCAGTATCGCAAAAGCGATTATCACTTCTTCGGGTATTTTCTCCGTACCGATATCGAAGTTCATTAAAGAGCGCATTGTCGATGCGCCATAATAAGCGGTTTGTGGTACTTTTACTGTACCCAAAGAATCTTTCTCATCTCTGAAAGCCATATTTTCCTGTTTTTTCATAAATAAATCCTTGATATATATTAGAGAAAAATACTGTACCATCCTGCTAAAATTCATGCAAGGTGAATTTTCTTAAATTGCAAAACATGCTAAAAACCATAAAAACGGCTATTTAATAAAAAAATGTTGCATTTTTGTACTTATTTAGATACAATATTTCATGTAAACTGCATTAATTGAATGCTTAGGAACCATTCTTTTCCGGTTCCGGTTTTTTTGGAGAAAAGGTGATTATGGCAGGTATGTTTTATTCATTAGAAGAAGCTGCTGAGAAACTCAACAAATCTAAAGACGAAGTCAAAAAATTGGTCAAAAGCGGCCAGTTACGTGAGTTTCGAGACGGCCCGAATATTCTTTTCAAAGCAGAAGAAGTCGAAGCTTTAATTCCAGCCGAAGATGTTTCCGGACTTTCTGAAGAAGAACCTGTCGAAATTCACGATGAAACCGAAATCCTTGAAATGGCTCCCGAAGAATCAGAACAGGAAGTCATCGAGGACATGGAGATACCTGAATTCACTCAAGAAGAATCCGAACCGCAAGCGATTGAAGAAGAGATAGAAATACCAGAGCTGGCACATGAAGAAACATCAGAAGAAGTTTCAAACGAAGAAGAACCTTTAACTTTGGCACCTGAGCCGGAAGCAAAAGAAAAAACGGAAGAAGATTTTATCGATTTTAATGCTGACACTGCAATTTCTGAAATTCCGGAAGATACTTCCGAACCGAAAAAAGGTTCGGCAGGTGACAGCCTTGATAACATTATGCTCGATTCGGAAGCAGGAGCACCTGTTGACAGTAATGATTTAACTGACGGTGATACCGCCGTAATCGGACAGGGAACAAGTATTCTTGGCCAGACTGACAATAAAGAATATGACGTAACCGATGATACAATGGCAGATACTGTAGTTTTAGACGGCACAAAAGGCGGCTCTAATGGGCTTGAAGATATCGAAGAAGATGTAAGCCTCGATAGTTTTGGAAGCGGCTCGGGTCTGCTCGATTTGTCACTGCAGGCGGATGATACTTCGCTTGGTGGTATTCTCGACGAAATCTATACTGACGAGAATAAAGAGCCGGGATCTTCAGAACCAAAAGAGCCCGAGATTGAAGCGGGTGTTCCAGGAGAACAGGAAGAACAGGAAGCTCCGGCAAGTATGGGCGAAGAAGCTCTCGTACCTCAACTCGAAGGCGCACCAATGGCTCTTGGAGTCGGCGCAGCGGAAATTCCTCCGGATTCACAAAGCAATATTCTCGGCAAACTTCTTTTCATACCGATAATTGCAGTGCTTTACGCTGCTATCGTGACATTGGGAGGAATCAGGGGAATATTACCTTCGATTTTGACAACGGTACAGGATTTCATCTGGTTTATCATGGGAGGCCTGGCAGTATTAACGGTAATCATAGCCGCGGCGGCTTTCATGCTTACAGGAGAGAAAAAGTCACCGGTAGCAAAAGAGAAAAAGATAAAAGT
>CAZMPL010000174.1:4438-7526 GCA_964567805.1 uncultured Pirellulales bacterium
CAATGGGGATAGCTTATATAGCTGCATATCTGGAAAAGCACGGCAAATATGAAATTAAAATATTGGATGCACTGATAGAGGGAGATACTATAGATGGGACAGCTATAGAGGATGGAGAAAAGATTCGCTATGGCTTGAAAAAATTATTTTGGAGTTATTTTTGGGTAAATTGGCGATGGTTTGTTTGATGTTGTAGTGCCATTCCCGGGCTGAAAAAGAAGGATAGTGGAAAAGATAAAAGTTAAAAAAGAGAAACCGCCGAAAGTCAAAAAAGAAAAGGCTCCTAAAGTCAAAAAAGAAAAACCACCGAAACCTGATAAAAAGGCAAAAAAGAAATAAAACAAATTATCTTATGATAACTTGTCATGCTGTGTCCCCATGGGGCAAAAAATGTGGTTATTGTATTGATTCGAAGAATCTTCCGAACCTCGGCTGATATTTATCTTTTATATTGAATGAAGTTATTATGCCTTTTGCCTGGCCGATAATTTTTTTCCTATCCACAAAACTAAACGCCCTCGAATCCTTGCTGTTATCCCTGTTATCACCCATAACATAATAACTATTTTCAGGTATTGTAATTTCAGGGAATGTTCTCAACGCATTATATCGCGGAATACTCATCACAGCATGGGAATGGCCATCTAAATTCTCCATCGCCAATGCACTTGTTTGTTTTACTTCTTTGGACAAATATCGCATGTATTTTTCATCTATTTGTGTATATTGCTGTCGTTGTCCATTAATATAAAGTATGTTATTTATCATCGATACCGTATCGCCAGGTACGGCAATAATTCGTTTAACCAATCTCACTTCTTTATCATCAGGATCGTTCGGATCATCGGGTGAAAAACATACAACAATATCTCCTCGCTTCGGATCTGCCCATTTGGCAATTCGATGAAAGGTTAACGGGATTCGCAGGTCATAGGCAAGCTTGTTTACAAAAATTAAATCACCTTCGAGAATCGTGGGATTCATAGAACCGGTCGGTACCCAGTTCCAGTCGGCTAAAGATGATTTGAAAGGAATAACCACAAAAATAACGAGAAATATAAAAAGACGCCACTCTTTCCATTGCTTCTTTAGAAAACTTTTAATATCAAATTTTTTCATTTTTTGTTTCCGCTGAATTCTATTAAATTAAACACAGTTGTTATATGATATATACGTTTGTGAATTTAAATTATATCAAAAATTTCCTGATTTTACAAAGTATTTTTCAGATTCTGTTATAGGACGAAAGCGTTTTCATAGTGCCTTAAGTCCGGCTTGCCTTTTTCGCCGAGGACTATCGCGATAATATCAAAGCGAAATGAGCGATTTTCCAAATTATTTGTAGAAATAAAATATTTGGCTGCCCTTTTGAGCCTTGCTTTTTTCGCGGAATTGATTGAGGATTCTACGCTTGAAAAATCTTCATTAGTTTTTGTCCTGACCTCGACAAAAATAATACAGCCATCAGGAGCAACCATAACCAGGTCGATTTCACCGGTTTTACATAAAAAATTTCGCGCAAGGGTCTTGAAACCCATCTTTTTGAGGAATTTTTCCGAATATTTCTCCCCCCACTTACCAAGGAGTTTTTGATCAGTTAAAAGTCTGCGTCTGTTCAACAACATCATAAAATAAATGCAAAATTAGAACATTTTATCGCAAAGCTCGCTAAGAACGCTGAGATATAAATAATTTTAAAATTAAAATCTGAATTGCTCTGCGATCCCGGTGTTCTCCGCGGTTAATAAATTTATAAGAACAGATACGAAACGTTTATATCATTACAACATTATGATTTTGTAATTGTTTCGAGCTTCGTATTTAGTATTTCGGATTTATTTACTTGGTTGTTGTATGTTCGCTATGACGCTGAACAAGTTTTACTGCTTTACCGGTTCTCTCACGGAGATAATAAAGTTTTGCGCGCCTGGTTTTGCCGCTGCGGATGGCTTTAATATCAACTACGTTCGGTGAGTGAAGCGGGAAAATTCGCTCGATACCTTCGTTATTGACTATACGACGTACCGTGAAATTCTCGTTAATTCCCCTGCCTTTGCGGCTTATCACTGTTCCAGAAAATATCTGGATACGTTCTTTATCGCCTTCTTTAATACGGCAATGGACATCAACAATATCACCTATCTCAAAATGAGGTACTTCTTTCTTCAGGCTCTCTTTTTCAACGGCGTCTAACAATACAGTTTTCACTGCTTATGCTCCTTTTACCAATAACCAAAAGGTATTTATTACTATAGCGAATACCAAACGCTTAACTTCGAGCAAAGTATAATAACAGCTTATCGAGTTAAAAACAAGTATTTTTTTAAATTTATATAAATTTCTTCAAAAACAGGACTTACAGCCCATAGAACGGCTTTAATTGCTCTTCCGTCGGTAAAGAATCGTAATGTTCACCCGTCGGACCAACATAGCGGTCGCCGTCTTTCCTGATTTCTATGGGTGTAATCGAGCCGTTATCGTTGTGAATTTCGATAATATAAGTTTCTTTAATATTTTCACTTTTAGAAGGCCCGACCGATGCCGTACCGGTAGTTGGCTGCTGATTAGAGCCTTTGTTCGATAGTTTATCAGATTGACTGAGAATTTCACCTAAAGCAAAAACCGATGCTCCAATAGCAACTCCAGCTCCAGCTTCATCCGATTGATATCCTGCAATCCCGCCGATAAGAGCGCCAAATATCGCGCTGTTATATACGGGCTTCCACTTCATTCCTTCGCCGCAGCCGGCATTAATAAGCAGGGATAAAGCGATTAAAGCCAGCAAAAACCGCGATTTACCATTTAATTTTTTCATTTGTATCTCCCAAATTAGCCAAAAATTATCTTCACTAAACAGTTCTCATATTATATAAGGCAATAGACTGATAGAAAAGCACATTTTTTCAACTTTTTTTCAAGGATTTTTTACTGGCGGGTCATTTACAAGCAACGAATCCGCAGGACTTGCGGGCTGACTGCCAACTTTTGGCGGTGTGCCTTTGCGAATATCACTTCCGTTCCACGAAGTATATATATTATCTTTATTAATTCCACAATTAGATACACTTTCAAAACTTACATGAGTATC
>CAZMPL010000175.1:0-7499 GCA_964567805.1 uncultured Pirellulales bacterium
GTAGAAGCAATGCCTGATTATAAGCAGATGTTTTTAAAATTATATGAAGATATAAAAAGAATGGACAAAACCACATGATACATGATCCTGATTTCATGGAAAAAGTAAACATGGATTTAGAGGCTCGGCATATCGCCTGTAAAATGCTTGGCGTCGATGAGATGGCAGGCAAAGATGAGCTTAAAAAAGCATACAGGAAAACAGCGATGGAGTTTCATCCTGATAAACATTCTGATGACCCTGATGCAAATAAGAAATTTGCACTTGTCAAATGCGCATACGAATTATTAGCGGAAGATAAGCCATGCCCGGCGCTTTTGGAAGAAATCAACAGTTGGCCTGGTGTTCCTTCTGAAGATGATAAATATAGGCTTGACAATCCATGGGGACATTTTTTGTGGTGGCGTGAAAGGTTTTTTGAGTAAAAGCTGGAGTAGTTGGTATGGAAAAATATTTACAGTCATGTCAATCTGAGTTTTGGAAAGCAGTATTCAGAGAAGAGTTGAATTACCTTTTGAATCATTTGAAAGGTACAAAAGATATTCTAAGTATCGGCTGCGGTCCGGCAATTATCGAAAGAAACCTGGCTGAACATGGTTTTAATATTACAGGTCTGGATATTTCCCAAGAAGCTCTTAATCAGGCGCCGGACAATATAAGAAAAGTTACAGGCTCGGCTGATAAAACAGATTTTCCCGATAGCAGTTTCGATGCTGTGATTTATGTGGCATCTTTACAGTTTATTGAGAAATACAAGGATGCTGTTAAAGAAACATCACGAATCCTTAGACCGGGTGGTAAAATACTGGTTATGCTTCTTAATCCTGAGTCTGAATTTTTCAGGGAAAAAACAAAACAAGAAGATTCATATATAAATAGAATCAGGCACACTGATTTGAAAGAAATTGAAAGAACAATCGCAGAATATTTTTCTATTGAAACTGAATATATTTTAGGGATTAAAGGAGCAGAAATATTTCAAAGCACAGATTCTAATATTGCGAGTCTGTATGTTATAAAAGGAATAAAGAAACGATTGATATCAGGAATGGAAAATCAAAATGCAGACACTTATTATATTTAACAGAAAACCATATGATGGTACAGATGTAACATGGAATGGACTTCGGCTGGCGGAACAATTGCTTAATGTCGGTTTGGAGGTAAACATATTTTTGATGAATGATTCTGTCGATTTGGCTCGCGATGCCGCGACACCGCCTGAAGGTTACTTTAACTTGGGGGAAATGCTGAAGGAACTAATCGCCAAAGGTGTTCCTGTAAAAGTATGTGGTACCTGCAAAGTGCGATGCGGCATCCACAAAGGTGAACCTTACTTTGAAGGTGCACAGGAAGCGAAGATGACAGAATTAGCGCAGTGGGTTTCGGATGCAGATAAGATTATCTCATTCTGAATTTTCATCATGATCTTTGCAAACTAAATGATTAAGGTTTAAGTATATGAAGCACGAAAGAACATACATATTTGAGAATAAGGTATTCCGAAAACAAAACGAACCGGCACAAGTAATATTCAGCAGCGTTGGTCAGATGGAAATAGGAGCAGCAGTTGAATTCGGGGGTAACGGGAAAAATCTGAATCCCGAAGAAATGTTTGTTGCTGCAATTAATAGTTGTTTGATGAACACTTTTTTTTATTTTACTCAAAAGTATAGCATAGAGATTTTATCATACAATTCACAGGCTTCAGGTCGTCTTGAAAAGCAATCAGATGGTTTTAGATTTACCGGTGTAGAAGTTCGTGCGAAAATTGAAATAAGCGATGATAGTAATTCCGAGAAAGTTCAAGAGGCAGGCAAACTGGCTGAAAAATATTGTCTTGTCTCGCGTTCTGTTGCGTGTCCTGTTGATTATGAATTGGAAATACTTAATAAGCATATTTAGTTGGAGATTTATTTGATGAAGAATAAAGTGGATGTTTTAGTTGTTGGTGCAGGCCCGGCTGGGATAATAAGCGCTGTTACTGCCCGAAAGTATTACCCTGAGAAAAATATTACAGTAATTAAAAGCATTAATGAGGGAGTGATTCCCTGCGGGATTCCTTATATGTTTGTGAGCCTAAAAAATCCTGATGAAAATAAATTAGAGAATACTGCAATGGAAAAAAATAATGTCGATGTACTTGTAGATGAGGTGGTACAAATAAATCGCAGCGAAAAAAAAGTTATAACTAAAAATGAACATGAGTTCAGTTATACAAAGCTGGTACTTGCTATCGGTTCAGTGTCGATTACTCCTCCGATAATAGGTATTGATAAAGAAGGTGTTTATCACATATATAAGGATTTGGTTTATCTTAAGAAACTAATAGAGCAGGTAAAAAAAGCAAAAAATGTTATGATATTGGGTGGTGGTTTTATAGGGGTAGAGCTTGCCGATGAAATATCCAAAATAAAGGGAATAAATGTTTACCTGGTGGAAATGCTTCCGGAGTTACTTGCGAATTCATTTGATATAGAATTTTCAAAAATTGCGGAAGAAGTTTTAAAGTCAAACGGAGTGAAGATTCTTACCAATACCAAAGTTGAAGAAATATCAGGTAAAGAAAAGGTGGAAATGGTGCGATTTTCTGATGGCACGCAAATTGAAACCGATTTGATACTAATGGGAACTGGAGGAATTCCCAACAGCAAAATTGCATCTGAAGCCGGATTAAATCTGGGCGCAAGAAAAGGTATATTGGTGGATGAATATATGCGTACGAACGATCCTGATATATTTGCGGTGGGTGATTGTGCCGCTAAAAGGGATTTCTATACCCATAAAGAAACTCCGGTTATGCTTGCTTCGACTGCAACAGCCGAGGCAAGGATTGCGGGAGCAAATCTGTATAAGTTAAAGGTTGTTCGAGAGAATAAAGGGACAATCGAAATCTATTCTACCTGCATTGATGGCAAAGCATTAGGTTCCGCCGGTCTGACAGAAAAAACCGCTAAAAAAGAAGGATTTGAAATAGTTACAGGTAATTCGGAAGCTATAGATAAGCATCCAGCAACTTTACCGGGTGCCAGCAAACTTAAGGTGAAATTAATTTTTGCGAAAAATTCAGGGATTATATTGGGAGGACAAGTTGCAGGCGGGATATCCTGTGGAGAGTTGATAAACCTTATAGGAGTTGCCATTCAAAAAAGGATGTCATTTGCAGAATTAGAGACGCTGCAAATGGCTACTCATCCTTTATTGACATCCGCTCCTACAGTATATCCTATAGTGTTAGCAGCACAGGACGCAGCGGGTAAAATGTGATTTGATATCATAGAATTAAGAGAAATATTATGAAAGAATAAGTTGTTATAAGTGGTAAAGGAAACAGAGTTTAAGGCGAAATAAGATAATGAAATGGAAAAAATAAACGAAATATTAAAATCAATGGATTTTATTTTCTTTGGAAGTGGTAAACATAAGATAACCCCAGCGATGTTTCTTGCCGAGAAAAACTCTTTGTTTTTGGATGTCAGGTCAAAAGAAGAGTTTGAAACAGCCGCTTTCAGCCTAACTCATCACACATCGTTTCTTCATATTCCCATAAACGAGGTGCCCGAACGGTTATCAGAAATACCTAAAGATAAACTTGTCGGTGTGTTCTGTTCATCAGGTGTTCGATCGACAATGGTGTATCTCTATCTAAGGGCGCTTGGTTTTGACAAGGTGAGAATAATTGAAGGCGGTTATGCTGAACTTTTTGAAGAACTTAAACCCGGGAAACTGCTAAAACAGTTTTCTCAGAGAGGTGGCGTTAAGTGAACTTAGTGGTAGTAAGTATAATAATATTCACGATAGGGGTCATCATGACGATGACAGGCCGGGGCGGAGGGTGTTTTTATGTCTTGGTGCTGGTTGCAGCCGGTCAGGCCATGCACCAAGCGGCTACTTCGGCACAATTTATTCTAATGTTAACAGCTTTTGCTGGAATGCTGATCTTTCAGCAGAACAAGATAGTTGATTGGAAGCTCGCTCTTGTCATCGATCCACCAACCGATATCATGGCATTTGTCGGAGGATATTTTTCCAGCTACGCCAGCAATGTTTCATTAAAGTTGGTCTTGGCAGGACTTCTTGTGGCAGCCGGTTTTCTAATGCTTATAAAAGTTAAGGAACGGCCAATCCATACTACAAAGAAATTCGGCTACTGGCATAGAACTTTCCAAGGACAAAGCTATGTCGTAAATCTTTGGTACACAATTCCCATTACAGCTCTTGCGGGATTGGCTGCAGGTGCGGTAGGAATATCATGCGGCTCATTTAAAGTGCCGTTAATGGTTTTGCTTTGCGGAGTCCCCATGCGTATTGCAGTGGGTACGTCTTCTGCGATGGTTGCCGCAACAGCTATTATGGGTTTTATTGGTCATACCGCTCAAGGGCATTTTGACCCCAAAGGAGCGATTCTATTTGCGGTAATAGCTGTTCTTGGCGGACTCATTGGCGGTAAATTTGCCTTGAAAACCAAGCCGGAGAAATTGAAGCAGATATTCGCGTATACAACTTTGGCAGCGGCACTCTTTATGATTTTTAACGCCTTATTTTCAAAGTGATAGGTTATTAGATAAGCAAAAATATAGGGAAATTTATGAAAGAATTAGTAGTTATAAGTGGTAAAGGTGGAACAGGTAAAACAAGTATAACAGCAGCATTTGCGTCACTTGCCCCAAATGCAGTGCTTGCAGATTGTGACGTTGACGCTGCTGATCTGCATCTTGTATTGTCACCGGCAATTAAACAAGAATCTGATTTTTCAGGCGGCAATCAGGCGTCTATTATTACCGAAGAATGCATCGGTTGTGGTAAGTGCGCTGCTATGTGCCGCTTCAATGCAATAAAGTTTGATGGTCCCGCGAACGATAACGTCAGAAAAACATATAGGGTAGATTCTGTTTCCTGCGAGGGCTGCAAAGTTTGTGTTGAATTTTGTCCGGTTTATGCTATTTCTTTTGAACCTGCCGTAAATGGTAAATGGTTTATTTCCGATACGCGTTTTGGTCCTATGGTACATGCCAGGTTAGGGATTGCTGAGGAAAACAGCGGAAAATTAGTTACGCTAATTCGCAGGGAAGCTAAAAGAATTGCGGAAGAACGAAATAAAAATTTACTTATTATTGACGGCTCCCCGGGCATAGGCTGTCCAGTCATTGCATCAATTACCGGATCGGATTTGGTTCTTGTAGTCACGGAACCTACTCTTTCAGGAATACATGATCTTGAAAGAGTTTCACAGCTTACTTCAAATTTCGGCATTAAAACCCTGGTTTGTGTAAATAAATTCGACATTAATCCTGAAATGACTGAAAGAATAGAAAAGTACGCTAAAGAAAAAGGCATAAAAGTTGTCGGCAAAATACCTTACGATGAATCTTTTACAAAAGCACAGATAATGAAAGCAACGCTGATTGAATATACCGGCAGCGATATATCTGAAAAAGTAAAATCAATGTTTAGAGAGATTACTTACGCCCTTGGTTAGCTGAAAAGTTCAATGCTTTTATTGATTTTTAGATTTGAAATCTTTGTTAGCTCGATGAGTAAAATTAATTTTTTAAGGAATATATAAATATGAAAAACCAAACTATGCAAGAACAGCAGGATAAGAATAAACAAATGCAACTTGAACAAGAGCAAATTCGCCACCGAATGAGCCAGATTAAACAAAAAATACTTGTTTTATCCGGCAAAGGTGGTGTAGGAAAAAGTACTGTTGCCGCCAACCTTGCTGTTTCTTTATCGTTAGCAGGAAAAAGAGTCGGACTGCTTGATATTGATATTCACGGGCCAAGCATACCCAAGATTCTTAATCTCGAAGACAAAAAAATAGTGACTTTCAATGATGTTATTGTCCCTGTGCCTGTTTCAGCCAATCTGGTTGTTATGTCCATAGGCTTTATGCTCCAGGACAAAGACAGTCCTGTTATATGGAGAGGACCGATGAAATACCAGATGATAAAACAGTTTCTAAAGGATGTAGAATGGGGAGAGCTGGATTACCTTGTTATAGACTCACCCCCCGGAACCGGTGATGAGCCGTTATCTATAATACAGTTGCTGGAAAAACCTGATGGCGCCGTAATTGTTACTACACCGCAGCAGGTTGCCATATCCGATGTAAGAAAGGGAGTTTCTTTCTGCAGGAGTTTGAATCTGCCTGTTATAGGTGTTATTGAAAACATGAGCGGTTTTATATGCCCTAAATGCGGCGAAAAAACTGATATATTTAAATCAGGGGGAGGAGAAAATATGGCCATGGAGATGAATATTCCATTTCTGGGCAGGATACCGATAGATCCGCAAATCGTTAATGCCTGCGACTCTGGAGAACCTTATATTCAGCAATACAGCCAAAGCCGAGCGTCTCAATCGTTTAATGAAGCAATCAAACCCATTTTGGAACTTGATAAAAAAGAATTTGAAGAAACAAACACTTCTCAGAAAGGAGATTCGAAAATGCGATTAGCAATTCCATTAGTACAGGGAAAATTAAGTCTTCACTTTGGCCATTGTGATCAATTTGCTGTTTTTGAAATTGACAATGGGAAAGTCATCAGCAGGAAAGATGAGTTGCCTCCTGCTCACGAACCTGGTGTATTGCCGAAATGGCTACATGAACTGGGTGTAAATGTAATCATCGCTGGTGGTATGGGCCAGCGTGCGCAGCAGCTATTTACACAAAATAACATTGAAGTTGTTATAGGTGCGCAAGCTGGCAGTCCCGAGGAACTTGTTTCTGCTTATTTACAAAATACCCTTGAAACAGGAGATAATATTTGTGATCACTGATTTTGCCCAAAACGCTTGTGTATCTTGTAGTGGATATCTGCAAAATATGTCTTCGGTGAACAATTGTAACCTGTTGGTTGCTGCAGAAAGAGGGCAAAGAATTTTCTGGATACATGACCAACTGTTACGATATCGAGCACATGACCTTGATAATGAGTTGTTAAAACTCATATAATCATGTCTGTACTAAAAATTGTGTCGTACTGGTATTATTTGGAAATAGTGAAGCGGTCATGTCATCAACCTATGTAGTGAAAGATAGATAGAATGTTAAATAATAAAGAATATAACTGGCTTGATAATAGACTGGATAAGATCCACAAATGGGAACAAAGCAGCAAATATCAGGATTTTATAAATGATGTTAAAATATTAGAAACTATTAACAGATGGCAAAATCCCAAAAGCAGCGAAGTGATTAAAGTTATTGAAAAAGCTCGTGATAATACAACAAGCGGCAAGATGCTGTCTCCAGACTATGTAGCGATATTGATAAATACCCGGGATCCGGAATTGTGGGATAAAATATTTGAAACGGCGGACTGGATCAAAAATGCCGTATATGGAAACCGTATCGTTCTTTTCGCACCTTTATATCTTGCTAATAATTGTGTAAACAATTGTGCTTATTGCGGTTTTAGACAAGCGAATGATCAACTGGAAAGAAAATGTCTGGAATTGCACGAAGTAGAGGCAGAAGTTAATGCGCTAGT
>CAZMPL010000176.1:0-7460 GCA_964567805.1 uncultured Pirellulales bacterium
CTAGCTTGGAAACCTCGAATTGATTCTGCCCCTTGCCCATGTAGGCGAACGTGACTAGAGCGACCTGGAGCGAGATGTTCTGTTCTCTGGCCAAACCCGACATCTCGCTTAATAGGGAATCCACTTCCATCTTGACGGCTTCGATGTCATCCTCCATCGACCCCGACTTGTCGATCAGCACGACCACATCAAGCGTGCCTTGCCCTTCGGGAGGTTGATCCTTGCTGATAGGAATAATCGTAAAGTTCACCACCTGTGGCGAGTCCTCAAGCGTCGCAGTCAGACTCAAGGCTTTCTGGGGCACCGCCGTTCCAGAGGATGGAGGAGCGGTGGACGAGGAAAGGGTGACGAACTCGATGTATGTATTGACAGTCTTGCGAGCAGCTGAGATTTCTTGAAGTCCTATCAAGCCTTTTGTCGGGTCCAGTGTGGCCACCGTAATAAGTGTGTCGCCTGCATTGATGAGGGCGTAAGCATCCTTTGCCTGAGCCTCCGAGAGGTTCTTCTTGTCAACTTCTCGTCTGATCCAGGTCCTCGCAGCCACCTTGCCACCCGCCTGAACCGTGTGCTTCAGCGAGGCGGCACAAGCCACCTTTGAAATCGTAAGATCCGGAACAAAGCATGTGCCAATTCCCAGGATTGCCAGATCGTTGATTGGATCGCCCGTGAATTCGACAAGGAAGTCATGAAAGAAGAAGATACTCTCCCTCCCGATTTCGCTGGCACATGAGACCATAGCGTCCGTAGACGATGGGGGAATAGCCCCTGTAGTGGTCGTTGTGGTAGACGTGGACGCGTAGCGGCTTGCAGTAGCGAAGTCTGCAGGTTGTTGGGTGAAACTCTGTTCCACTGTCCCCCATGAGCCAAGCGGCATATTCTGAATCTGGGGTCCACGGCCATGCTCATAGGTTGCATCAGACACCACAACCATGACCACCTGTGCAGCCACCCCGTCCACAAGGAAAGCAAATGCATAGTGCCCGGGCTTCATAGCGGTGGTCGTTTGCACCGTGTCAGTGCAGTCTCCCGACGGATCGGTCTTCAATTGCCGGGATTTCTGGGAAACGGGATCTTCCACCCCAAACGAGAAATCTCCGCGCGGCTGGCCCGATAAGTCCTTCACCGTGCAGTCGAACACTATTGGCATCCCCTGTGTGATCACCAGTTGTCGAGCCTTGACCACGAGACCGCTGTCAGCTGCAGCAGAGAAAGTGACAGTGTATTTGAAGGCATCTCCGTTCGGAGAAGACACGCGAAGCAGAAACTCGGCTGGCGGTTGTGATCCAAGATCAAGGCGGACTGAACTCGCTTGAGGATAACTGATCGACGAACCGGTGATCATCGTACCATCCGCCTTCATGACTTGTGCCGCCGCCCCAATGCGTTCCCGGGCGTCGGAATCCAAACCGATCTCAACGTATCGGAAAGTGTTGCCCACAATAGGGTAGTAGTCGTCTCGATCAACAGCGCCACCAAGGGAGCCCTGCATCTTCCCAAGGGCGAGCTTCCCTGGCCGAATGAGAGCATCAGGCGCAACATCTTCGTGTGACAACAGTGAGGCTGCCATCCCGAAGAAATCTGTGGCATCTCTTGAGTATGGCCCATCAGGCTGTTCGGCGACCTTGGAAAAGACAGAGTCAATGACACCCGCCATTATCGCGACGCCCTTCCTGAAGTGGTCATGGAGTTCCTCTGAGTCAGGCGGCAACAAAGCGGAGTAATTACTCTCCCAAAAACCCCTCGATGTAGACGCAGCCTTCTTCAGCAAATCGGAAATCTCTGGCACAGTGCCATGAAACGGGAGAACTAGTTCGGGTCGGATCCCCGATATGGACATTGAACTTAAGTACTTGTCGCCGTAACCATCATATGCCCAGTGTGCTGGGCGGAACCATGAGTCCCAATCAGTGTGACCAGGCGAATGAAGGTCGGCGATGTAATGCGATGCGATTCCAAGAGAAACCAAGGCTTCTGCCCATCTGGGATCGGATGAGTCTCGCACACCACTCGCTAAGGGAACGAACCCAACGTGTGGAGCCACCAGGGAGGGATATGATGAGTCCCCCCCACCAGTCCCCTCAAGATAGAAGTTGATGGCGCTTACCGCATTGTAGCCAGTACCATCAGCTCCAACAATCTTGACCGTTCCACTTGCTTCTCCAAGGCATTCTGCAAAGGTACGTGCCGTGCCGCTGAAGAGCGAATTGTTGTCATCGAGGTTCGTATTGAGGTATTCAAGAATTGCCTGACGGGCTGCATTGTTCAGTCTTGACTCGACGATCTGACGAATCCCATCGGGTACCTTCATGGCGCCGAAGAATGTCTCCGTGAGTGCAGAAGCTACGATCGAGGCGACCCCTTCCCGGAAACTGGCATCTACTCTGAACGTTGGGGCAGTCCGATCAGGCTCCTTAGGGTTGTAATAGTGGTCTGCACTGTTGAGGGAATTCTGGAGAAGCAGGAGATAATTCAACGTTGCGTGTTCAGGATCGGCAAGATCGAGAATGGCATTGCGCGTCGTCTCATCAATCTTGTTTCCTGTGTACTTCTCGAATTCGCCAATGATTGCGTCGACACCCAACTGTGAGAGAGACCTGTTATCGGTGTGGTAAACGACTATCTCATCAGGGTAGACGGAGCTAATACCTCGCCAAGTTAGCCAGTCGATGCTCTTACCATCGACTGTGTATTTGGGCCAAGGGATAGCACACCGATCGGGATTGAGTGCTTGAAGTGTCTTAAATGCGCCTTCATAGATTGCCGCGTGTCCATCCTCTCCGAAGCCGAAACACTTACTATTTCCGACCACGGCAACCGCCGCCATCGCAACGAGCAGCAATATGTGCAGGGCTCTAACTGTACTCTTTCTCCACCGAAGCCTCTCGCACATGGGTAGATTGATGTCGTTCGCCATAGTCATATCTGCCCCAGCAGCCTCTTCTTCTGCTGCTCAAAATCTTTCTTTGTAATCATGCTTCTGTCCAAAGGGATCTTAGACTTCTTAAAACTGGCCTTGAACAAATCAGTTGGCTTCGTGATTATGCCTTTAGAAGGCAAAGTTGCCTGTGAGGGATAGATACTACTTATATTTTTCCAACCGAACCAAATCTCGGCCCAGATAAAATCTTCAAAGCCCACTCTTAAGTAGAGACTCAATATTTTCATTGCGATACCCGGATGAAAGTAACTTTATGCGAGAATTCGCCGCTGGAGGATAAAAAATAGCTATTCACAAGTTGGTTATTGATGATCTCACACTCTTGTCTCATCCATCCGTCGTCGGTAACCAGTTTGCGACCTTTCTTCTCAAACATCTGCTTTGGGCCATCGCCCGGGTATTCAGGATCACTTGTGGGCTGAAAGAACCACTTGCCGTTTTCCTGACCCATTCGGTAATTTTTATGATAGTTCTTAAATTCCTCCTTTGTCGCGTCGGTCACTTCCTTATCTGCCGTCTCGGACGCTACCATGAGCCAATTGCCCTCGAACTCTGGTTCTGTCCCATTATCATTCGGTTTTATTTCTTTAGCAACATGTTCGGGTTTTGGCTCGTCCGGTTTTGCCTGACCTGGATTATCATCTTTCCGCCTGCAATCTGTTGTACAAAGCAACAAAGCCAGGCACGCCATAATTATGCAAATTCTCCCTATGTAACGAAATGTCATATGAAATATCTCCTTTCTATCGAGTATTAAATACTATTCAGCAAAATCTTCTTCTTTTGCTCAAAATCATCCTGCGTTATTAAATCTTCATCTAAGAGGGATTTTAGTTCTTTAAGTTTCGCCCGGACCTGCTCGATGGATAATTTGGTGGTTTTTCCTGCCTGGTTTGATGAATCCATTTGCCCCATCATCTCTTTAGCCATCCCTACACGCTCGTATTTCGTTACCTCATCATCCAACACAGAGCGAGCACCAGCGGCACGGTCAATTGCCTGTTGTACTTCATCCGGAAGGGTAATCGTCTCAATTATCAAATCTATAAGCTCCAAACCATACTGGTCGAAATCGCTATACACAACCTTTTTAACTTTTGAGGCAATCTCGCTGTAATGTCGCGGTAAATCCACAATTGATGTAAGAACTTCTGGAAGTGTCTGAGCAAATCGGGATACGAGAATTTTGCGGAAATACTCTTCCACTGCGTAAGTCGTCTCCACTCCCTGCGTCCCTACGAGGGTACGCATAAATACACTCGGATTACTTACACGCACTGCAAAAGTGCCATGAGCGCGGAGATTTACCATACGGAATTCTTTATCCCGAAAGAGTATTGGCGAAGGAGTTCCCCAGCCCAGATCTGTAAAGGTATTCAATGATACAAAATACACATATGACCTAAAAGGGGATTTTCCTAACGTAGCTATCTTTAGAAGTTGTCCAAGAATCGGCAGGTTTTGGGTGGACAGAGAATATCTGCCCGCTCGAAAACTATCCACAGGTTTGCCATCATGAAAAAAAGTCGCTTGCTGTCCTTCCTGAACGATAAGCTGTGAGCCGGTAACAATATCGAATGTACCCTGTGGCGGTACACGAGCGACGATTTCATCGCCAGCAATGTTTTGATATTCAATTACTTTCCAAGGCATTTTATTACTCCTCTATAAAGAAATCATATCTTCACGGCTGCGAAGACTTGATATGAGAGAATCGGTAGCACTGCGGATTTTCCCGATTTCTTCGACTATGTTTTCATTAGTTATATTACTTAGTTTTTTTGTAGAATCGTATAAGGCCTGCAGCTGTTCTCCAAAACCATTAAGAGAAGGAGGTTGTACCATTCTGGTCTGATCTCGCTCAGCAACTGGCGAAAACGATAAAAGCTGTGTTTTCAGTGTATCCAGACGTTTGGCTAGATCATCCAGTTCCAGAACGCTACCAGGTTTGTTCAGACTAACTGAACGCACACAATCGATGCTCGCCTGTATCGTCCCTGAGTACGACTGAAAGCGTACACGCTCACGCTGAGGTACATCTTGTCGCATCTGAATTACCACATCCTGCCTTTGTATGAAATAAGCACCTAATAAAAGCAGAAATGTTAGTAACAGATGAAAAAATAATATTTTGTCACTATAGAAGGTATCGGCAAGAGAAGGACGTACAGCTACAATACCTGTAACCAGAATAGCTAAAAACCATAGCACGACCATAGTCATTATCCTTATGCGAACGGCTTGGCTTGGTCTTTTCACTGTCTGTGGTACAGTGAACAAATAAGCTATATACCCGAAAAGGATTAATTCGGAAAAACAAATATACACCAGTACAGAATAAAACGTTAAGCCTCTGTAGTCGGGAATAATAAAGCTCAAGAAAGCCACAACGGTCAAGGCCGCTGCAAGCAGCCAAAGCATCCCTAACCATGCCAGTGTTACATGTATAGAGCGAGTCATCGGCATCTCCTTTCATTATTTTGACAGAATTAAATCATCCTTTATCTACTGAACTAAACACTTATTTTTTTGCCTTATAATTATCACAATGACTGTTTTATTTGCATTCTGGATACAGCCCTACGAGCATCTTCACAGCAACAAGTTTCATAGTAATCCTCATACATGCGAAGGTGTCTCAACAAACAGTTAATCCGCTGCCAGTTCAAGGCTATCCACATGAAATACAATCCTATTACACAAGGAATAACAATAAAGAATAAATAATGACCGCTAAAAAATCGTAATAAAGATAATGAAATACCTGCTCCTAAAATAAATCCGCTGAATATACGTCTGAGATTAGTCGATTTCCATATACTCATCAACTGGCCATGAAAATCTATAATGGCCGGTAATGGACAAAACAAAATGAACCATGCAACATAATATCTATCTAAAACCTGTAAAATTATAACTTTAGCCAAAAGAAAGACAGTTATAAAACCAATTAAAAGTCCCATGCATCGGCTACAAAGTCTAAATTTATGACAACCTAAACAAAGAAGGATTGTACGGTCATTATGCATTGGTGGATGATGAGAAAGCATCATACGCTTAACCGAGTGCAGGACTTTGTCAGGATCGGGCTTCATATAACAAACCTTCTCTCTAAAGGATTTATAGTTTATACACTGCCGATTCTTGCCGGGAATAGTGGTGTAGTACCGCACTGAGGGCAACCACCACTTGAAACCGCCCGGCGAGCAGAACTACCGGCTTTGCTAAGAAGTGCAATGAAAAACCATGCAGGCAACCAAGCTCCACATGTAACTATGGTCAGGGCAAGGTTCATACCACTCAATGCACCTCCTCCGCCACGTGCTTTTAGTGGTGTCACATTTTTATGGCAACTCACACAATAACGTAGTGGACTTGCAGTTGACTCTTCATAACCAAGAGCAACATCTCCCCCTGCAAGAGTTGCACCGACTTTCTTGAGCCTATCAAAAATAGGTTCGAGCTCATTAGTCTTGATGTTTTCACACTCAGCTTGCATCGCCGCCTGAGCTTTCTTGAAAACCACAAAGAATAATGCCAGACCAACGCCGATTATTATAGCACCAACTACCGCAATCGCGAACCCATTACCAAGGCCGTACAGTAATAGCAATCCTCCTATTATCCAGCATACTACTGCAATACTTCCAGCTTTACGAGCAAAGCTATGATAGAACTCCACATATTTGAAGTCGAGTTTGTCCTGGACTATTCCTGCGTTTTTTTGGAGGCGTGTAACCTGTAACTCACCACTGACTTCATCTACTTTTTTGGCTAATTCACGTAGTTCTAAGGTTTGGACCACTGAATTGCCCTGACTATCCGCAGTTGAGTTATATCTGGAGTGACAATATTTACATTCAAAATATCCCTGTCCAGCCTTGTATTGTACTGTTCCACCGCAACTTTGACATTTCATCGCCTGCAGTGCTTTGGGACTGTTTTGATTAAGGCTCGTAGAAGAAGTCTTTACGTTGCCATGTGGCTGTTGTGCCTCGGATACCGCTGGAACCTTGATTTTGGTCCCGCATTTTTTGCATATTACTTGCTTTCCAGCATGCTGATCCTGTACCTTATAACTGCTGCTGCATTGAGTACATTTAAATACAATTGCCATTTTTCTCTCCAAAAAGTAAGTTGTGGATGGAAGTAGTAAAGAAACTATATCACATGTTCATACTTAGCTCATCGGAAAAATACTCTCACTTTCCGAATTTGATATACTCATGAATAAATACACACAGAAAATATCATATCATCGTAAAAATGAGAAAGCAATAAAAATAATGTTTGATTTGGGATTTATATTCATCATTTGTCAAGTAGATTTTATGGACAAAATGACATAATATAGTCTAAAAATTGCCTTTTAATTTGTTGGGAATGCAGTGAATGTTTATGTCTCTAAAATGACTCTATTATCAAATATATTTCATAATAACCTTTAAAAGTAAACCGGTTTTTAGAAGATTTAAGCAATTTTTCCAAAAAATATTGTGAGAAATAGTATCAAATGTACTAT
>CAZMPL010000177.1:0-4660 GCA_964567805.1 uncultured Pirellulales bacterium
TACCGGTATTGAAATCGTATCCAAACTTGAAAAGCCGGAAAACGCCCGCAAATTAGAAGAGAAAGATTTTGCCGGTTACCTGATGGTTTATTTCAAGGACCAGGATCAATGTGCTTATATGGCAATCAGCAAAGACGGCTACAACTTTACCGACATTAACGGCGGGCAGAAGGTATTCGACGGAACGATTTTAGCCGAACAAAAAGGAGTTCGCGACCCGCATATCACACGCGGACTTGACGGAGCATTCTATCTTGCTATGACAGACCTGCATATTTTCGGCCAGCGAGCAGGATATCGTGAAACGGAATGGCAAAGACCCGTCGAAAAATATGGATGGGGAAATAATCGCGCACTCGTACTTATGAAATCATGGGACCTGATTCACTGGACTCTTTCAGATTTTCGTACAGATTTAGCATTTCCTGAACTCGGAGATATTGACTGCTCATGGGCGCCGGAAACAATATACGATGAAAATGCAGGCAAAATGATGATATATTTTACAATTCGCTATAACAATAAAAATGCTAATATGTACTGGTCATATACGAATGATGATTTTACGAAGCTTGAGACTGTGCCGACAATGATACCCAATATTGGCGGTATTGATGGCGATATAACCAAAGTCGGTGACAAATTTCATTTATATTATGTATCCAGCGCCAGGATTCTCCATGCTGTTTCTGGCAAAATTAATACAGGATATGTTTCTGATCCAAATAAAATTAATCCAGACAGAGAGAATACTGAAGCGCCGAATTTATTCAAGCGTCTTGGTACTGATAAATGGGTATTGATGTATGATATTTACGGCGCCAGGCCAAACAATATGGGTTTCAGTGAAACCAAAGATTTCGTAACTTATGAGAATATTGGCCGTTTTAACGAAGGTGCAATGAAAGGAACGAATTTCGAGCGTCCAAAGCATGGCGCGGTAACCTACATGACGCTTGATGAGTTAAAAGCCGTAAAAGAACACTGGAAAGTGGATATTGTATTAGATTGAAAAAAACGAGTTTTCATGAAGAGTTTTTGAATCTTCTTTTTTTGAAATAAAATCTTCATATATATTAAAATAGATAATTTTTTCGCTGGACTATTTCGTCTGCGATTTGGTATAATTTTGGCCAGTTCATAACCTTGGCAGAGTATGCCATGGGAAAGTTTATCACAATGACAACAATTATTAAGGAGAAGTGAACTATGAACCCAATCCTGCGTTTTTCATTTTTATCAATTTGTTTTTTGGCGATAGCTATTTTTGCTTTAGCTATGCCTGTTTTTGCTCTTGATGGCAGTGTTACTACTCATGACCCTACGACCATCATGGAGTGTGATGGTGGTTATTATGCTTTTGGTACAGGCGGCGCTACCCATTTTTCAGCGGATGGCTGGACCTGGGGAAGTGGACGAGGTACACCAAATGGCGGCGGAATGGGCCCTGATATGATTCATATTGGTGATTATTACTATATGTACACTGCTTCGAATGTAGGCGGTCAGCCCGCTTCACGAATCGTAATGCAAAAGACCAAGAGTCTCAATCCGGATTCTCCAGACTATAAATGGGAAAATATGGGTCAGGTCAACGCGACTGATGGAGTTGAATTCTGTAATGGTATCGACCCGGGATGTTTTTATGATAAAAATACAGATAAGTTCTGGCTGACATTTGGTTCATATTTTGGGTGTATTCGTGTTGTCGAAATGGATCCAAAAACAGGCTTACGTATTGATCCGACCAAATATTTCGAAATCGCAATCAATTGCGAAGCTTCAACAATGATTTTTCATGAAGGTTATTATTATTTATTAGCTACACACGGCTCATGCTGCCAGGGTGCAAATTCAGGTTATCATATTCGTACCGGCAGATCTAAAAGTCCAACCGGACCATTTATTGATCATGAAGGTGTTGATATGATGCAGGGCGGCGGCAAGCTCGTTATTGGTTCAGGTGAACGTAAAGTAGGTCCAGGTCACTTCGGCTTATTTGATGAAGGACAGGGCGTACATAAATTTTCGTTGCACTGGGAAGCTGATTTGGACAGAGGCGGCTCAGCCGTAATCGATGTTGTTCCTTTAATTTGGGAAAATGGCTGGCCGGTAGCAGGCGAATTCGTTAAAAAAGGAACATACCAGATTTCAGCATTCAGCACTGGAACAGCACTTGAACTGGCCGTAGAAGGTCAGGCCGTAGGTCGCGGTGGCGGCGGCGGTCGTGGTGCCGGTGGCGGAATGATGGGTGGTGGTATGATGGGCGGCGGCATGATGGGTGGTCGCGGTGCAGGACAAGGTGCCGGCCGTGGTGCTCGCGGCGGCGCAGACGCAGCAGTTCCTGGTGCAGGTAATACAGCCGGTGCAATGGCTCCACAGGGCGCAGCTCCTGGCGGCGCAGGTATGATGGGTGGCGCACGCGGTGGTGCTGACGCTGGTGCAGCTCGCGGCGGTCGCGGTGGCGGCGCTGGTATGATGGGCGGCGGCGGAATGATGGGCGGCGGTATGGGCGGCCGTGGCGGCGGTGCCCCGGTTGCTGATCAGAATGCAGCATCTGTTATGGCAAACTGGCCAACTGAGAATATCGATGCAAGAATGGCAAACTACATGTGCCAGGCTCAGCAAAAATGGACAATAAGCCCGGCAGAAGATAAAGGCGGTTATCTTGGTGCTCCTTATTACAAGATTCAAATTGCAGGTACTGATCGTACATTAGCAGCGGCAGAAGGTGCAGAAGTTGTAACATTACCGGCATACACAGGTTCTGATGAACAACTCTGGCGTATTGAGCAACTCAATGACGGCAGATATAGAATTATGCCAAAAGCTATTCCAGGAACCAAAGAAGCTATGGCTCTTTCAGCTATCGGTGCAAGTTCCGTAACACTGGAACCATTCAATCCGGAACTCAACAAACAACGCTGGTTATTTAAGAATCCATAATGGTAAGTTCTTGTTTGAAAATTAATAGTCATAAACCTTAAAATTAGAAAAGGAATTAACTTATGAATAAACACAATAATTACATATGGACATTTGTCCTTCTTGCCGTCGCGGCATTATTTATGATTGTTAGCGTTCCCGGTACTGCTTTTTGCAGCCAGGTACCTAAAGTTGATAGTGAAAGTATAAGTAAAAATGTTCCGAGTGAGCAGGGCTTCATTCAGCAATGGCTGATTCTCGCTCCACTGTCTGCAAGAGGAGATACACAAAATTCAGTCCAGGCTACCGTTAAAGCTGGTAATTTTGAAAATGAACTTACAATTCTTCCCCAAAAAGGTGATAAAGTTAGCGCTGGCGGCCAGGAGAAAATATGGCATTCCGTTGAAACAGACGAATATAATGTAAACCTTTATTATTTCGCGTCAGAAATTAAAACAAGCTGCAACAATGCTTTGTTCTGGGTCGTAGTTTACATCAATTGCCCGGAAGAAGTTAAAGACGCTCGTCTTGCGGTTGGTACAAACTCAGCTTCAGTATGGTGGGTTAACGGCAAGGAAGTAACCGGTATCTATGGCAATCGCTGCACCGTAATCGATGACGGCGTATCAAAACGTCTTACACTCAAGAAGGGTATGAACGTTATACGCGGCGGTATTGTAAACGCCAGCGGAGCCGCTGATTTCTGTGCTCGTATTCTCGATAGCCAAGGTAAACCATACAAGAATTACACAGTAAGTTTGAAACCAGCAAATTAAGGTAAAATTTATTTATATGTTCCTGCAAAATCTTTTTTAGTAAAGGAATTGCTCATGAACAAAATCGTGCTGTTCTGTTTTGCCGTCTTAGTACTGCTTTTTAGTAATACTTTTACTCTATATGCGGGCGAGCCGGCAAAACAGATGCAAGCCGATTCCCTCGAAAACACCTCTCTTGATATTCCTCGTTATTTCAAAACTCCTGTATCAAAAGAAAAAGCTCCCGATCCAAACGGATTCATACAGCGATGGGTTCTTCTCGAACCGATACGTCAATCAGGTCTGCGCAGTAATAGCCAACTTGTTGATAGTTATGTCCAGAGAGCAATTAAAACAGAATATTTCCCAAATCAATTCACTGTAGTGCCTCATGATGGTGACAAAGTTATTGTTAACCAGGCGGAACTAATCTGGCATGCTTTAGATTCTCAAAGATACGAAATCAATCTTTTCAGCTTCGCTTCTGCACTGAAAAAACCTACGTATAATGTTGTATTCTGGGCTGTAACTATTATCGACTGCCCTGAGGAAATGAAAGATGTTCGGCTTTCTGTTGGTTCCAATTCAGCGTCAATCTGGTGGGTCAACGATAAGGAAGTAATCGATCTTTATGGTGACCGTCACATGCTGCTCGATGATGGTGTCTCGAAGCGTCTTACGCTTAAAAAGGGACCGAACGTTATACGATGTGCCGTAATAAACGCTCCAGGATTAAGTGCTTTCTGTGCGAGGTTTATCGATAGCGAAAGAAAACCGATAAAAGGATTTACAATCAATCTTAACAAGTTGTAAAATCCTTTAGCTTTGCTCTTCGCGAGAATTGTAAATCAGTCCACCCGTTTTCCTGTAATCTGACAGAACTGCTTTGGCTTGTTCTCTTTGAATATCTTTGATAACGCTTATGCCGCGTTCTTCGAGCGAAAGTATCCAGTTTTCCGGCTTTGGTCCTTCATCGAATC
>CAZMPL010000177.1:4670-7437 GCA_964567805.1 uncultured Pirellulales bacterium
TGAGAGGAATTCAAAAGAAGGGTGGAAATCCGATTGCTCTTGCGTCTGCGTCACGAGCACCGCACACAACCTGCTTTACCCCTGACCAGCAGATTGCGCCTAAGCACATAGCGCAAGGTTCGGTACTTGTCACGAGTTCATAAGATGTGTTGGCGTTATATCCAAGGTCAAAATTCCCGATTGCCTTTTGTGCCAGCGCAATCGCTAACATTTCAGCGTGCACGATGGAACAATTAATTTTTTCCACCTGGTTTACACCAACCGAAACAAGGCGGCCGTTTTTTTTGTCGAATATCGCGGCACCAAAAGGCCCGCCGGTTTTATGTTCGATATTAAGTCTTGAAAGTGCAATGACAAATTGCATTCGTTCTTCCATGGATGGAAAAACTTCTTTTGATTCGGAAAGAAATTTTTCCGCCCAGAACGGCAGCTCTAAAACTACTTTTATATCGTGTAGATTCATAAATTATATTTTAATACGTTTATATTTATTGCGGCGATGTGCCATTCGTTCGGGATTTTCCGCCAGAACTTTTTCTTCATACGCCGCGAAGTTACCCTGGAACCATTGTGTTTTGCCGTTACCTTCGAATATCAATAGGTGAGTACAAATACGATCAAGGAAGAATCGGTCGTGGCTTATCACCATAGCACAGCCCTGGAAATCAATTATCGCCTGTTCGAGAACACGCATTGTATCGACATCGAGGTCATTGGTCGGTTCGTCAAGAAGCAGAAGATTTCCGCCGCGTCTTAACATTTTAGCGAGATGAATTCTGTTTCGCTCACCGCCGGAACATTCAGCGACTTTTTTCTGCTGCTGGCTTCCTTTGATATTAAACTTTGCGATATAAGCTCTTGAAGGCGTTTCCTTGCCGCCAACGTCAATATTATCTTTGCCGTCCGAGATTTCCTCGAATATTGTTTTCTTGCCGTCGAGCGCGTCACGATGCTGGTCAACATATCCTATTGAAACAGTCGAGCCCATTTCGATTTGGCCTGAATCAGGTTTTTCCTGTCCTGTAATTATTCTGAACAGAGTTGTCTTTCCGATTCCGTTCGGCCCGATTACTCCGACGATTGCATTCGGGGGCAATTCAAAAGAACAGTTATCAATCAGCAGATTGTTGCCGTAACTCTTGGTGACATTTTTGAAAGTAAGTACTTTGTCACCAAGCCGCGGCCCGGATGGTATTTCTATATACAGGCTATTGCGTTTCGCGTCATTAGAATCGCTTGCGAGTTTTTCATAAGCGTTTATACGTGCCTGGTTTTTCTTGTTTCGTGCCCTGACCGGAGTGTTTATCCAGTCCAATTCCTGCGAAAGTGTTTTCTGCCGCTGGCTTTCTTTCTTTTCGTTAATTCGTAAAAGCTCAGCCTTCTGCTTGAGCCACGAAGAATAATTTCCCTCGAACGGCAAACCCAAACCGTTTTCAAGTTCGAGAATCCATTTGGTAATATTATCCAGGAAGTAGCGGTCGTGTGTTACGATAATTACTGTGCCGTGATATTCTCGTAACGCGGTCTCGAGCCATTGGACAGTTTCCGCGTCAAGATGGTTTGTAGGTTCGTCGAGAAGAAGCAAGTCAGGTTTTTCCAGTAACGCCATGCAAAGCGCAACACGTCTGCGTTCTCCACCGGAAAGCTGATTTATTGGAGCGTTATCGTCCGGCAGAACCATAGCATCTGAAATAAGGTCGATGAGCCGGTCAGTTTCCCAGCCGTCACAGGCATCTATCCTGTCCTGCAACCCACTCATTTCTTCCATCAGTTTATCCATCTGGTCGTCCGGGAGTGATTCGCCGAGCATTTCAGAAATTTTATTGAATCGGTCAACCAAATCCAGGGTCGGCTTGATTGCGGTAAGCAGGTTCTCGCGAACGGTTTTATTCATATCAAGCTGCGGCTCCTGTGCGATATAACGAACTTTCATTTTCGGCGCAAGTTTAGTATCGCCGTGAAAATCCTTGTCAATACCCGCCATTATTTTCAACAGGGTACTTTTTCCAGCACCGTTTTCGCCGATTACACCAATCTTCGCTCCGTAAAAAAATGATAAGGATATATCACGGATTACTTCCTTATCGCCGTATCTTTTACTGACATTTCGCATTTCATATATAAATTGCGGAGGCATATATAGTCATTCCTTTATTTCAGTTTTTAGTCTTAAATATAATTTCATAATTATTTCGTTTGGATAATATATAGCAAATTCCAGGAGACTGTAAAGAATAATCGTATTTGACTGCCTTATCGGCGGCAGGTATAATCAACAAATATGATGGCTTATAAATACAAATTCCAGTCATTAGTTGGGGAACATTGAAATAATGCGGATTAAAACAATATTATTATTTTGCCTGGTTATTTGCGTTACGGTAACTATGGCTATCGCACAGCGGCGGGGAGATACCTTCCAGCGCGGAGGCAGGTCTTCGTTTCGTTCCCCTTCATTCCAGCGCTCAAGGCAGCCGTTACGAAGCGATTTCCAGACATGGAAAAACGATCCGGAATTCGAGGATGATGTTTTCACTTTCGTAAGAATCGAGTACGATTCCTACGGCTCATTCGGCTGGTGGGAGCGATGGGATAACGACTATCCCGATGCCGACTGGAACTTTTCTTATCGACTTCAGCAATTGACTTCACTGTCTGTATCGCCGGATAGCAAAATCCTGCGGCTTACCGACCCGGAACTTTTTGATTATCCGTTTATTTATATGTCCGGCGTACAAAGGATGGTACTCAACTCGCGGGAACAGGA
>CAZMPL010000178.1:0-7419 GCA_964567805.1 uncultured Pirellulales bacterium
TTTAATACTGAGTCTTTTACTAATTTCGACATAATTGAATTTCGATAGATAATCTTCTGGGATGGAAAATCGATGTATCGGATTCCAGTTTTTTGTTTCACAAAATAAAAGGGTGATTATAACCTGAAGTTATAAATATGCACAGTAATTTTCCAAACATTTATATAATGAATTTCGTATTGAATCCAAAATGCTGTTATGGTAACATCCTATAAGATAATCGTATTTTGATATACTAAATGAATAAATTAAAAACTACAGGATAAAAAATATGCAGCCAGAACATATACAAAAACTATTGGAACAGGTTAAAAGCGGCCAACTGGAAATAAGTGACGCGATGGAAAAACTCAAACACCTTCCTTTCGAGGATTTGGGATTTGCTAACGTTGACCATCATCGCCAGATACGCAGAGGTTTTCCTGAAGTAATATTCTGCCCAGGCAAAACTACAGAACAAATAATCGAAATATTCGACAGCCTCGCTCAAAGAGGAAATAACGTACTTGCCACAAGAGCAGAACAACATGTCTTCGACGCGATGGTTGCTTCAAAACGAATTCCCAATGTTCGTTATGAGAAATTGGCACGCGCAATTGTCCTCGAACAAAAAGACCTTCCAAAATCAAAAAGCATTCTTCCTATAGTGACAGCCGGAACAGCGGATATTCCAGTTGCTTCTGAAGCACAAGTCACCGCGGAAATTATGGGTCAGCGAACCGAATTGATTTGCGACGTAGGAGTAGCCGGCTTGCACAGACTTTTCAAACACATCCCAAAACTCCAGCAGGCAAATATCATTATAGTCGTAGCAGGAATGGAAGGCGCCTTGGCAAGCGTTCTCGGCGGCTTAGTAAGCTGCCCGGTAATCGCCGTCCCAACAAGCATAGGCTACGGCGTCAGTTTCCACGGCCTCTCTGCTTTATTGACTATGCTCAATAGCTGCGCGTCAGGAATTTCCGTAGTCAACATCGATAACGGCTTCTCCGCCGCCGTCACAGCTACATTAATAAACAGAAAAATCGACAATGCCTCTGATATGAAATCTGATTAATATTAAATCTGAATAGCTGTATAGCCAGTAAATGTTATAAAACAACAATTAGTTATTCGCCGAATTTCTTCGCTGAAATTTTGCTTTTAAGAGGATATTTTTCCGGATTTTCAAGATTATCTATTTCCAGATCGACATCCAAATCAGGCCAATGAAGATGAAAATCATGAATTAATTCCACGTTATGAATTGACTTTACAGTCTGGTCTTTAAAATATGGATAGGCTTCAAAGTTCAAAAAATATTCTTTTCCTTTCACAAACAACCATATGCCTAAAGGAGTAATATTTTCAACCGATACCGAAATATCTTTTCCATTCTTTAATGATTTCACTTTTATGTTCCTCAACAAGCTTTTGCAATTCATTAAGCTTCTTTGAATTCATTTTATAATATGTCGCAAGCGAAACAATAGGTTCCAACCAAAACTTAGCTTCACCGTCTGCACATGTTATATGAACATGCATACGACTTTCTTCATTTGATAGGAAATAAAATTTATATCCTTTAATTCTAAGTATAGTTGGACTCATATTATTCCTTTTTATAAATATAATTATACTGTTTTTGTATTAGAAAAGAAAGATTTTCTTCTAATAATCTTAAAATACCGACTTCTCCGCCTCCGAGGTAACTGCAACGCTAATAATATATAAATAGTCAATTATTCTGTTTTTCAGTTTCTTTTTTATTCCCCAGAAAACGCATGTACCAAAAGGGTAATCCCAGCAAAAAGCCACCACAAAAGGATATTATTACATTAATAAAGACTTGATCAGAAGGATGCGGCTCAAGCCAATATTCGATAATTATTCTACCAATAGCTAAACCCAATCCCGAAGCGAATGCCCTTGACATAGCCATCTTGATCTGCTCATTTTATCACAATCTATATAAATGCCGTAATTTAAGTTTGAGTTCTAATTATTATTTCCAACTTCTTTCAAATCCGCTACATAGACTATTCCGGCTCCATTTTCTGTTTTTACATACGCAATACGATTTTTCCAGGCGTGAATACCTTTTATTTCTCCATCACCAAAAGAAGTAAGCTCACCAGATTTTATATCATACAATCGCAAATTGCTGCCGGAAATACTGCCTTCAGTAGAAATCATAATCATTAAATTATCCGCCGGTCCCGGGCCAAGACACATTACATTGGGTATAATCGCTTTTTCTGTATTAGATATAACATCCCAAACTCTTGCAATCGGTTCTTGTTTTCCTTCATTATTCACTTTTACGTCAAAGTAAAACATGTATAAACCATCAGAACTCCATTGGCTCTGAATGTCATCAAGACTTCTATTTTGAATATGAACTGGCAGCTCTGTCTTTGTATTTGTCTTAAGATTTAAAAGTTCCAGCCCCGCACCTTCTCGATTTTGACGTGGACCAATAAATATTACTGCATAAGGCGTCATTGGGCTGCAGCTATGAATCCAACCTGATGCTATACTTTCTCCAGGCTTAAAATCATTAATATCTGCTATTTTAGTTAAGCTATTATTTATAGTTAAGACCAATTTCTTATCAGTATAATCAAATTGTCCCATTACAAACTGGCCAGTAATACCTGTATTTATCAACTTTTGAGATTGTAAATCGAATATTTTAATTTCAGAATTCATATTCACCGCACCTGAACCGGATGAATTTTTTTGCTCATCAATACTAAATAATGCAAGCTTATCACTTTTATGATTAAAAAAATTAACTCGGCTAAAAACAGTTTCATAACCTCGAGGAAAATCAATTGGGATTTCTATCTCAACTCCCGTTTCAATATTTTGCAGAATTATTCTATAACTCTCATTAGCGGCATCAACATTTTGAGGAAAGAGCAGATATTTTTCATCGGGGCTTAATCTTGCACAAAAGTCCGGGCGCTGGTTCGGTTTTAATATAATTGATGCCTCCATAATTGCACGAGGATTTGATATTTCCACCGAAGCTAAAGCAATTCCCTGTAATGAAATGAATATTGCAACAATGAAACTTATGTATAATCTCATATTATTTCTCCCAACAAACAAAATATTTTCCTCAATAAGGTATATTAATTCAACATACCTAATTTCTAAATTTAATTATATATGCTCAGATTTGCCAGTCAAATCAATTATTGACCACGTAATATATAGGTTGTAATATATTCAATCAAAAGGAGCTTATATGCAGAAAATTGAAGCTGTACCAAAATTACAACCAAGAGCTTCCGAAGCACACAAAGGTAACTTCGGCAAGGTTTGTATCATCGCAGGCAGTTTTGGAATGAGCGGAGCCGCGGCTCTTGCCGGTCGAAGCGCACTACGAGCCGGAGCGGGACTTGTGCGAGTCGCGATACCGAAAAGTATCCTGCCGATAGTTGCTTCAATCGAACCATCTTTTACGACTATCCCGCTTGCTGAAGATACAAAGGGAAAAATTTCTTCCAAAGCAATTAATACTATTCTTGAAATTGTTAACGATAACGATGTCATTGCAATCGGTCCCGGCTTAGGAACAAGCAGAGATATTCATTCAATTATTGAACTACTTATCGAGCAGGAAAATTTGAAACTCGTTATCGACGCCGACGGACTCAATAACTTAGCGGCTATAAAAAACTGGCCCGAGAAACTAAAAGCAAAACCAATTCTCACTCCTCATCCCGGCGAAATGAAAAGATTATGGTCGGGACTTTTTCGTGAACCATTACCAAACGAAAGACTGGAACAGGCGGTTCAATTTGCTCAAAAAACAAATTCGACAATTGTTTTAAAAGGAGCTGGAACAATTGTCACTGACAGTGAAAAATATTATATCAATACAACTGGAAATCCCGGCATGGCGACCGCGGGTTCCGGTGACGTATTAACCGGTATTGTAGCCGCCCTGCTCGGCCAGGGAATGAGTCATTTCAACGCGGCTGTTTTGGGTGTCTATATTCACGGACTTGCCGGTGATATAGCCGCCGAAAAGCTCGGACAAATCTCAATGATAACCACAGATATAATAGATAACCTGCCATTCGCCTTTAAAAAGATGCAATAATTGCCTATTTTATATTCATACGCAAAAAAAAATAATAAAAGTTAAGCTCCTTCGGGATTATATATTATAGCAGAGCCCTGCAAAAAAGTTATAATACCGACTATCAGTTTTATAAATAGTACAAGTTAAGAATACATACAATATAAGGAAAGGACCTGTTATGGAATTAAGCGGTTTAGATATTGGCATAATAGCAATCTTTTTTGTTTGCGTAATCGCTGTTGGCTTGTTGAAAAGCCGCGAGGAGAAAACCAGTGATGATTATTTTCTCGCCGGTCGCGGGCTGAAATGGTGGCTGATTGGATTTTCGCTCATTGCCGCAAATATTTCCGCCGAGCAGTTTGTCGGTATGTCCGGCCAGGCGGCTCAAGGCTCGATTGGCTTAGCGGTAGCAAGTTACGAATGGATAGCCGCGATAACACTCATAGCAGTAGCGTTCTTTTTCCTGCCAAAGTTCCTCAAAAGCGGAATTTTCACAATACCAGAATACCTTGAGTATCGATACAATCACCAGTCCCGTTTAGTAATGTCACTGCTTATGGTGATTATCTATCTTGGTGTCACTATCCCGACCGTTATTTACCTCGGAGCCAAAGCTTTGAGTCCGCTCTTCAAAGAAGAACTAATGGGAATTCCAATTAATATTACGACTCTTTCATGGTTCGTAGGAATTCTCGCCGGAGTTTACGTCGCCGCGGGCGGATTGAAAGCCTGCGCGTGGGCCGACTTAATTCAGGGTTCTGCTCTTATCGTTGGCGGAGCAGTAATCATGGTACTTTCATTTATGGCATTGGACAAACCGGGTAGTTTTGAAGGAATAAACGCCGCAGCTGTTAATGCGTCACTTGGTTTGAGCGATGGAGCTACATTAAGCGAAAAGTTCATGGCGCTCAAATCTTCGAGCATGCACATGGTCTTGCCGCGAACCAGCAGCTTTCTACCGTGGACCGCATTACTTCTTGGTATTTGGATACCAAATTTCTATTACTGGGGTTTGAACCAATTTATCATGCAGAGAACGCTCGGCGCACACTCTTTACGAGAAGGACAGCGTGGTGTAGTTTTTGCCGCGTTTTTGAAACTTATTATTCCGTTCATTGTTTGCATTCCAGGTATTATCGCTTTTACACTTTACGGCTCGAAAATGCAGGATAACGCGATGAATCTTGACTCGCTTAACAAACCTATACTGGAAGCATACGAAAAAGCCAACGCATCACCCGAAGAATCAGGAATGGTTATTCCGTTCGATGGTGACTTTGCAAAGCTGCATCCTGAACTTGCTTCTGATTTATTGTCATTTAACGCAAAAGTTTTGGGCAAGACGATTTCAGTAAGTGGTGACATTAAAGCCGCTAATGATAATTTACTTGATGGCATCGCCAAAAATAACCCTAATATTAAAGTTCAACAGGCACTGGTTGGTTATGATTACGATGGAGCTTTTCCGCTATTAATTCGATACTTGACTCCGAACGGTATTCGTGGTTTTGTACTGGCGGCGTTAATGGGCGCGGTAATCAGTTCTCTTGCATCAATGTTAAATGCTGCTTCCACAATTTTCACAATGGATATTTATCGAGAATGGTTCAACAAACAAGCACCTCAGAACATGCTTGTCTGGGTTGGCCGCTGCTGTATCCCGGTAGGAGTTATCGTTGGATGCCTGATAGCTCCTGTACTTGCAAATCCCAAATTCAAGGGAGCATTTTCATTTATCCAGGAGTTCCAGGGATTTATTTCACCAGGTGTGCTTACAATTTTCTTATTCGGATTGTTCGTGAAAAAGACACCGCGTTATTGCGGCGTACTGGGTCTTGTTCTAAGTCCTATCATTTACGGCATTCTATTCTTCGGCTGGCCTGAAATTGCGTTCCTGAATCGTATGGCAATTACAGTAGGCGCGATTGCCGCAATACTTGCTCTTGTGACATTCATAAATCCACTAAAAGAGAAGATTGTTTTACCCGAACAAACCAAGATAGAAATAATCACATCAAAAGGTTCTTTGTATTTCGGATTCTTTGTAATAGCTCTTACAATTATTTTATATATAATCTTCTGGTAAAAAACTTTTTTACATGAATTTCCAAGCCCCTCTGGTATTTACAAAGGGGCTTTTTTATTGGAAATAGTATTTGAGTTTTTTAAAACTTGAGTATAGTATTAATTGTAAATGAGCAGATTGTTTGTTTGGTTGATTATGCTTGGCGAGGATTTTGAAAATTAACATTAAATTTGGGAGAAAAAATGAAAACTAAAACAAGTCTTAAAATTCTAAGTACTCTTTTGTTATTATCTATGACCCTTAGTATTTCCAAGGCAATGTTCCTTGCGCCGCAAGCGGTTCCTGTTGATAGATTAATTAAAAATGCTGCCGCATATATAAAAGAGAATCCCAAAGATGCACAGGGTTATTATATATTGGCAAGAATTAACTATCTCGCTTTCATAAATAAATCGACACAAGTTCTATCATTTAACGATGGAAAAGACGTGCCGCCAAAAGTAGCAGAAACATGGCAATCACCTGATTATCTGTATAGAACACGCATGGATTATAGTCAACAATTGTCTCTTAAAGAATTGGGCTACACGTCATACTTAGAAATACCTGAAGAAGAGAAAGAAACATACTTTAGTTTGTCCCGAAAAAAATATAATGAGTTAATAGAACAAAGCTGGAAACCTGAAGAAATAAACCTAAGTAAATTGGCCATTCATATAACAGAATCAATCAACAATTTCAAAAAAGCTATCGAACTTGAACCTAAAAACGGCCTATACCATCTTGGCCTGGCAAGTATATATAAACAGTATATAGATTATACAAAAGAGATAAATCTCGAAATATTACCAGACGAGTTTAGATACATTATTCTAAGTCACACAAAAGATATTTACTATGAGGCTTATAATCTTTCTATTAAAAAAGACCTCAAATATAAAACAAGACCGTTAGATGGAATAAATAGTTTGGTAGGATATGAAGCTGGTAAAGCCTATGTTCATCTGGTTGAGAATGATAGTTCAGCATCTAAAGAGGAAAAGATTAATTCAGAAAAGGTTAAAATAAATATAAATAAACTTGAAAAGTTACCCATAGGTATGGTTACACCGATAGTATTTTCATTTGAAAAGTTGGTTTCTCCAACTGACCTGCTTGAACACAACTTACAGGTTAATTTCGATCTTAATGGTGACGGTGCAACTGAACTCTGGCCGTGGGTGAAAACTTCGACTGGGATTCTGGTTTGGAATAAGGACGGTAAAGGTGAAATTACATCCGGCCGCCAATTGTTCGGTTCGGTTACATGGTGGTTATT
>CAZMPL010000179.1:0-7393 GCA_964567805.1 uncultured Pirellulales bacterium
CCCGGATAAGTCATTTCGTCTTCGACTTTCTTGGCAATGTCACGCGCGATTTTCATAGCTGCCGCGTCATCGACCTGTTCGGCAGAGACTATAACGCGAATTTCGCGTCCGGCCTGTATTGCATATGCGTTTTCCACACCTTTGAAACCGGTCGCGATTTCCTCGAGTTTTTCGAGTCTCTTGATATATCTTTCGAGTGTTTCTCTTCTTGCGCCCGGTCTCGAAGCACTTATTGCGTCGGCGGCGGAAACGAGCGGCGTATATGGATTGTCCGCCGGAATGTCACCGTGATGAGCGGCTACCGCGTTGAGTATTATGGATGACTCGTTAAATCGTTTCAGGTAGTTTGTACCGATGGTAGGGTGGTTACCTTCCACTTCGTGGTCGATAGCTTTACCTATGTCGTGGAGCAGGCCTGCACGCCGTGCTATAGAACCGTCGAGACCAAGCTCATCTGACATAACCTGTGCTAAAAATGCTACTTCAACACTGTGTCTTAGAACGTTCTGGCCGTAACTTGTTCTGTAGTTCAGTGCGCCGATAAGGCTCAAAACTTTGTTGCTGAGGCCGCGAACATTTGTTTCGACAGCGGCGTCTTTACCGAGCTGTAATATCTTATGATTGACGTCCTTT
The DNA here is from genome assembly GCA_964567805.1 of uncultured Pirellulales bacterium. Lineage (GTDB taxonomy): Bacteria > Planctomycetota > Phycisphaerae > Sedimentisphaerales > Anaerobacaceae > JAFGPS01. Next base: position 634 of record CAZMPL010000179.1, read on the forward strand.
TTAGTCTGGGCGACAAGTTCTTCGATTCGTGAAGGATGGATTCGGCCGTCCTGAATAAGTCTTTCCATTGAAAGGCGGGCAACCTCGCGGCGTACCGGATTGAAGCCGCTAACGACAATCATTCCCGGTGTATCGTCAACAATTACATCTACGCCGGTAGCTTTTTCGAATGCGCGGATGTTGCGTCCTTCTCTACCGATGATTCTGCCTTTCATGTCATCGTTCGGAATTTCGACGGTCGAGACGGTCGCTTCGCAGGTCTGCTCGGCGGCGTAACGCTGAATCGCGGTATTGATTACTTCGCGGCATTTATCGTCGGCTGTTTCTGTGGCTTCCTGAACCTTTCGCTGAATCAAAGAAGACATCTCATGCTCGCACTCGTCTTCAAGGCGTTTCAGGAGGAGTTCTTTGGCTTCTTCGACGTTCATTGAAGTGATTTTAAGCAGTTGGTTCTTTTGCTGGGCCAATACTGTCGAAAGTTCTTTATCTTTCATGTCAACATTGTAAAGTCTCTTTTTGACTTCCTGCTGCTGTTGACGTACCGAGTTTTCTCTCTGCTGGAGGCTTTCCGCCTGGCGTTCTACAACGTCCTCGCGTTTTGTAAGGCGAAGTTCGTTTTCATGCAGTTCAGCCCGTAATTTGTTGAACTCAAGTGTGAATTCTTCGCGTTTTTTGATGGCTTCTTCGGCAGCGGCTAATTCGGCAGCTTTTTTGATGTTTTCAGCTTCTTTATTTGCGCCGTCAATTTGTCTTTGTAAATCCTTCTCGAATGTTTTCGCTTTTGCCTTGTTTATCATCTGGTAAACAATCAATGTTAAGGCTATTCCAAGAATGAAAGTGATAATCGAGGCAAGATTATCCAGAGTTAAAAGCACAGAATCGAAGATGCCCGTGTCCATAATAATGGCAGTCATATTTCAACCTTTCCCTGTAATTTTATAATACGTTATTTATTGATTGAAAGGATTGAGGTGATTCTCGGTGAGAAGTTTCAAAGTAATGACTATTTTTAACGAAATACATCCCCTTGGGCCCCATGGGCTCCCAGGGAGATGACCAGGCTCACTGGTTAATACAGGCATTCTCTGCTTTATAGCAGAGCGGGATGTACATATGGAATTTGCAGCGCCATATCGCCTATGTTTAAACGCAACAAAATAGTCTTTCTGATCTTCTTTTTGAATTTGCAGTAAGAATCTATTTCAATAATACGTCTTGATAATTCCCTGTCAGGCCTGTGTTTCCCTCGCGAATAACCGAATAATTTACTTGGAAGATTTCGTTTCTCGTCAAATTTGCTTTTCAGCGCCATAAAGCGGAAAATAAAAAGATTCTCAATTAATATTAGTATAAGTATCATTTAATTCTCTTAATTATTGCCCAAAAAGCCTCTTTGTAACTTAATTACCTTTTTAGAAAAGAGTTATAAGGTCTTTTCTTATTTAGTTCGTCCTAAAATAACCGTAATAGCCAGGTTTTTTCGGATGACCTTCAATCCAGTTCATCAACTGTTGTTTACTGCTATTTATCATAAAATATCTCAAAAAAACGGTCAAGAAAAATCATTCAATAATAGCAGTACATTTTAATATTTCTTTTAAAAAACATTACATATAGTAATATTCGGCATTTTTCAGGTGTTTTATTAGGAAGTGGTAAGTAATTAACACATAATGAGATAGGAAAATTTAATTTTGTTTGTAGCCTGAAACGTTTCTAAATGTATATATTTGTATGATGCAAGAGCAATTCGACGTTAATAAGCTTGTTACGAAAGAATTGTGTGACGGAATTTCTCGCAGAGAGCCTGAAGTCATTGAAGAATGGTTCCGCGAATATGCAGATGCGGCCTATATATATGTTTAGTATAAAACGTGTTCAGATAAGGATATAGCGTCCGATATTGTGCAGGAAACTTTCCTTGAAGGGATTACAAAAATTGCTCAAAGTGAACTAAAGTGACTAAAGTTAAAAGTTAATGACAAGTTTAGTTACTTATAACTTTAGTCACTTTAAATATGCTTTAATCAGGTAAGTTAATCAGTAAATGTTTGGATATTGCGGAGAGTCTTTTTTTCTCACGTCTTGCTTTTGGAGAAAAGAAGCTCCATGGGCCTGAAGGTTGTTTTGCTCTTTTAACTGCTGCTCTTTCCGGCCACTGCTCAACCGCGAGCGGCTTGGGATGGACAAAAGCACCCGAGTCTTTATATCCAGCGTTTGCTGATATCTGTATATTGTCTTGTTCCGGTATCCATACACCATCAAAAATCTTTGCCACATCCTTGTGCAAACCAGCCTCATGTTTAATCATGGCTATTCCTTTCTTCTCCTGACCGGCAACTGGATTTCTTATCCAAAAACGAAATCAGGAAGTTTGCACTATTCAAGAATCGGCATAAAACGCTGGAAAACGCTGTTTTTCAGCACCCTGCCTCAAAAGAACTATTTCTACTTATAATATAAGCAATAAAAATAAAGCTGTCAAAAAAATAATAAAATTCTGAACTCTATTATATGGCAATATATACAGTTAAAATTATTTTTCGGGAACAGGTTCCAGGTTGTATTCTACCAAACCTTGTTCTTCGGACCAGTCCCATTGAGCCAGAACATAAATATAATCAAGAAATATACTGCTCATAGAATCGTCATTCTTGATTTGTAATTGCATATTGTTCAGTTTTCGAGGATTATCAACAAAGCTTGCTGCGTCCCATGAATCCATTGAATCGTTTGTTTGACCCTGGTGAACCGGAGATTCCAGCGTAAACCAGACATCTTCCTGGCCGGGCCAGTCCTGTCCTATGCTCCATTTTTCGAATCCTTTCGGGAACGAGTCCTGTTCATAATGTTCTATGAAAACAACCAGGGAAACTATTTTCGTATCCGAAGGAAGGAGTATATTTGACAAATCGAAGGCTATGGATGAATTCGGTTTTATTTCCAGGTATTTATTGTCACTTGTCATAACAAGATTGACATCCTGATTTCCCGAAAATACACTTCTGCCATTCTGATCATATCCGTCTGTTACTGTAAGTGTAGCTATCTTGGACGGCGTAGGAACTACTTCGACCACAAACTTTTGAATCGCCGATGCAGAAATGTCATTATTATCGGTGACATTTACCGTAACTTCATTCGATCTTTTAGTTATATCGTTCGGAGTCCATTCGATTAAACCTGTATTGGTATTTATGTTCATACCTTCAGGTTTGGTAACAAGAGAGTAAGTCAGTTTGTCACCATGGTCCGGATCAACCGCGTTTACATCATATTTATATAATGCTCCAAGTATAGCTTCTTTGACCGGAGTCGATACAAATACAGGCGGGTCGTTGAGTTCCGTAATTTTAACTTCGACAGCCGCAGTGTCGGTTAATCCGTCCGGATCCTGTGCGGTATAAGTAAAGCTATCGATTCCATAATAGTTCGGTTCCGGTGTGTATTTTATTGTTGTGCCATCCGAACTTATTTCAACCTTACCATGAGGTGCTTGAGAAACCTCTTTTATTGTAACTGGATCTTTGTCTATGTCTGTATCATTATCGAGTACTTTAATTTTCTCGATTGGCTGGTCTTCGTATGTTTCAGCTTTGTCATCGTTTGCGGTTGGTGCATCATTATCCGAATTTACCGTGATATATACTATAGCAGGGCTGCTTTTTGTTTTGCCGTCACTGACAGAAAACGTAAAGCTGTCAAGCCAGTTGAAATCCTTGTCCGGCGTATAAGTAATTTCCGGGCCTGTTCCCGTTATTGTTCCGCGAGAAGGAGTTCTCTCTATAGTATAAGTTAACGGATCGCCGTCAGGATCATTGGCTTCGAGAATAATTTTTATCGGGGTATCTTCATTAAGTGTGATACTGTTTCCGGTAACAGCAACAGGCGCATCTTCTGTCGGCTGGATTGTTATCGGTACGTTTGTAATCGGGCTTTCAGTTTTGCCGTCGCTTACCTTGTAGCTGAAACTGTCCGAGCCGAAGTAATTCGTATTCGGTGTATATATAGTATTCGGCATTGTCGAGCTTAATAATCCATGTGAAGGCTGAGATACGATTGTATAAATCATATTGTCACCGTCTTGATCGAAGGCAAGCAGTGTTATAGGTACAGGTGTGTCTTCCTGTGTTGTTATGTCTTCAGCTTTTGTTGTTGGCGCATCATTTATGCTTTTTACCGTTATGGAGACATTGGCCGTAAAACTATCTTTTTTACCGTCGTGTACAGAGTAGCTGAACGTATCCGAACCGCTGTAATTTTCATTCGGTGTGTACATAAGATTCGGAGAGTTACCACTGAGTTTTCCATGAAGCGGCTCTGAATCTATTGTATAAACCAATGCGTCACCATCAGCATCATCACCTTTAAGTATAATTGCTACAGGAATATCCTCGTCTGTAGTTATTGCCATAATATTCGGAACAGGCGGACTGTTTTCTGTGATATTAATTTGTACACTTGCCGGCTTGCTGTAAGAATCGCCGTCATTTGTTACGAATGTAAAGCTGTCTATTCCTGTAAAGCCCGGATTAGGTGTATATACGATTTTACCGTTTGTTTCGAATCCTGGAACTTTACTTAATGAACCATTTTTTGTTTCTGTTTTAACAGAGAACGTTATATTTTTGCTGTCTTTATCGCTTCCGGTTATCGTAATTGGAAGTGACTTGTCAACAGTTAAGGAAACCGTTTGCTGATTTGCGGAAGGGGGATCGTTAACGGCTGTGACATTAATTGACACCTCAGCCGAGTTACTCTCAATCCTGCCGTCACTGACCATGAATGTAAAACTGTCAGTACCAACATAATCTTTATGAGGTGTGTAAGTCAGGTTGGGTTCCCTGCTGCTGAGTGCTCCGTTCTCGGGTTCTGTTATTATTGTATAAACCAAATCGTCATGATCTCTGTCATAAGCTTCCAATACAATAAGTGTCGGCGTATCTTCAGGTACATTGACAATATTTGGCGTTGCTTTCGGAGCGTTATTTTTAAAAGTCATAATTGCTACTGCGATTGTAGCAATAAGTAAAAGGAAGAAAAACACGAGTCTTCCCGCGTAATTCTTTCTTTCGGGGATATAGTACGGCTGTTTTTCTTTTGCGTGTCTCTTTTCTTTTGTGTTACTCTTTTCTTTTGTTTTACTATTTTTTTTGTTTTTCACAGGGCTTGCAATTTTCTGTGTCACTTCTTTTGCTACAGGAATTTCCTGAGAGGTTATTGTTTCTTTTATTTCTTCTTTTTGTTCCGGTTTAGCTGTTTCTATGGGGGCAGCCGCTTTTGATTCTTCTTTCGTTTGTAACTTCTCGACTATTTCAGTTATTTCCTGCGGCTCTTTCGCGGTTTCCTTATTTTCTGAATCCAGAATTTCTTTTGCCAAAGCTATATACTCTTCGGCGCCTCTGCTTTCCGGAGCATAAGTTATTATTGGTTCGCCCGCACTTGGTGCTTCAGCTAAACTTATTGTTCGGTGAATTACTGTTTTGAATACAAGTTCGCCGAAGAAATTTTTCATCTGCTGCTCGACCTGCTGGCTGAGTGCCGCTCGTTCTTCCACGAAAGTTAAAAGCAATCCTAATATCTTAATAGAGCATGGATAAAAACGTTTTCTTGCCATCTTGATTGTTTCAAGAAGCTGCTTTAAACCTTCGAGGGCATAGTAATGTACCTGAACAGGAACAATAATATCAGTGCTTGCTACGAGTGCATTGAAAGTTAAAAGTCCCAGTGATGGGGGACAATCGATGATACAGAAATCATACTTGCCGCTTATTTTCTTTAGCTGGTCGGCAAGGATAAATTCCTTTTGTGACACCAGTGTCATTTCGAGTTCCACCTTGGAAAGACGAATATTGCTCGGTATCAAATGAAGACCTTCGATTTTTGTATCAAGAATTGCTTTCGCGATTGAAAATCGTCTGTTTGTAATAACATTGTAGATGGTATTATCGGGATTTTCCGGGTCGTATCCGAGCCCGAGCGTAGCGTGTGCCTGCGGATCGAGATCGACAATCAATACCCTTTGTCCCATTTGAGAAAGGGCTGCTGCCAGGTTTATTGAAGTTGTGGTTTTGCCACAACCGCCTTTTTGGTTCGTTATTACTATTGTTCGCATAGTTCTGTACCGCTAAAAAATCATATGCTAATGTGCATAACAGCCTTTCATACTTCGTAGTTATACTACAGAGAATAAAAGCCGCGAAGCACAAGACATCTCAATATCGACTTTTTTGCCATGCTTCTCCTGAATTTAGCAGGCATCTGCTAAAAAAAGTTTTATCGGAGGGAGCCTCGACATGCCGCTCTTGCGGCTTTTCACCACGCAACTCAAATAATTAAAAATATCACATATTTTATTTACAGTCAAGGACTTTTATAGGATGTAAAAAGTGTACTTTTAAGATTTTATTTTGTGTTTATTTGGATATAAATATATTTTCGGACGAAACCTGGTGGCATTATCGGCAAATAAAAATTTGAATGGTAGAAATTCTACCGGCTTTTTGATTTTGATATAATAGTTGACAAACGTCTCCTAAAGCAATAATCTCAAAGAAATGAGTTCAGTTGGAAAAGAAAAATTTGCTGAATTACAAAGGAAAAGATAAACTTAAAGTCTTATAATATAGTTTTGAGTTATCGAAAGGAGTTTAAGATGGCAGCTAAACTGATTAGAGATATGTCTTCAGCGGTAATCATTATATTCATCGGATTATTTGCTTCGGGCTGCTCTGAATTTATGAAAGGACACAGTGTGAAA
>CAZMPL010000180.1:0-7393 GCA_964567805.1 uncultured Pirellulales bacterium
CAACTCCGGCTATAACTCGAATCACCTCAAGTTTTGTAGTAGCATTTGTTATCTGATTATTGGTTTCCGCGATTTTGATGGAATAAGTACTAACATTTTTTCCGGCATTTCTGAGTAATGGCTGAGAAATCGAAATTGATGAACCTGAAGCATAATAAGGATTAAGGGTTGAAAACATATTATCTGTTTTTCCATACGCATCAACCAAATCGAGGTTGATTGTTCCACCGGTACTCAAGGGAACCTGAACTCCAAGATCTACATTTGAATTTTCACCTTGTGAGCCGCTTAAAGCAGAAGATGTTGGAGTATCTGATTTCGAGAAACTTGCATTAGCGTTAAATACAGCCTCGAATTTAGCTCTCTGCTGATTTACGCTTTCTTCCGCTATTGCAGGATTCAAAAGCTGGACTTTTAAATTGAGATTATTCTCAAGAGTCAAAGCCCGGCATTCCTCTAATATAAGTTTCATCTCCGCCGGAGCAGGTTCATTTACTTCCATTGCAGTTTCTTTTGGAGCTTCGTTCAGTTCAAGCGTATTAATTTCCCGAATCTTCTCATCTGAAACAGGATAGTAATTATCATCTTCATTAATCTGGTTACAACCTGCCAGGGAAAGAAATAATACTAAAAAAGTGAATATAATTGAAAATCGCAAATAACATATATTTTTATTCATGTCTTAATGCCTCAATAGGATCGAGTCTCGCCGCTTTAATAGCCGGGAATATCCCGAAAAAGATTCCGACCGAACCGGAAAAACCAAATGAAATTGCTATCGCCTGCCATGGAATATACGCAAGGTCGAGTTCTGCTTTCGGAATATTAGCAATCGCCATTGTTAAAAGCTGACCAATACCAACTCCGATAAGTCCTCCGAAGAAACATAGTACTACCGCTTCGATTAAAAATTGCGTGAGAATTGCAGATTTCTTCGCGCCGACAGCTTTTCGCAATCCGATTTCCCTTGTTCGTTCAGAAACCGAAACGAGCATAATGTTCATAATACCGACGCCTCCGACAAGTAGAGAAATTCCAACAACTCCGCCCGCTACTAATGTCACCATGATTGCTATCTGGTTGAAGGTCTCTAATGCACTCTGAAGCGATTCCACTCCGAAATTATCAGGTTGACCCGGATTAATATTTCTCATTCTTCTAAAGAAAAACTTCAACTCAGCCTGAGCTTCATCCAGAACTTCCGGTGATTTGCTCGCGGCAAATGCCTGAAGCCATGGTTCGGTTAATTTGTAAACCGTCTTGAATGGTATAAAAACTTCATAGTTCTCACTTTGTCCCATTCCAAAATTCAACTCCGGCCTTGGTTCGATTACTCCGACAATAACAAATGAATGATAACCCAATCGAATCACCTGGTTTATACAATCGCGATCTAATTTAAGTTTATCCCGCAACTTAGGCTCAATCAGGCAAACTTGTCGAGATTTCATATCGTCTATAGCGGAAAATGCTCTTCCCATTTGTACCGGCCTGTTTTCTATTTTGTGGTATGCAGGTTCTATTCCTGTAATATTAACTCCATCAACAGATTTTTCTCCAAATCTTGCGGTATGTTGTCCCCCGGAGGCTATTCTGCTGAAACATTCAACCGATGGGCAATTATCGAGCAAGCCGTCAAACTGCTCAGATTTCAGACGAATAGACCACATCGGCGCATTTCTTGCAAATCCCTGATCAGGTCTTGATGGATAAATAAAAATCGTGTTTGTTCCGAAAGTTTCAACCTGTGTTAAGATTTTCGCCTTCAGGCCGCTTAATGCCGCGATTACAGCAGTGACAGAAGCTACACCGATTACAATACCGATTGTCGTAAGAGTCGAGCGCATCTTATTCGCCCATATCTGACCAAGAGCCAGATATATGCTTTGATAAAAAAGCCGAAAAAAAATCAGGGGCGCCTGTAAAATAAACTTCATTTATTTTTGCCCTCCGAACTTTTATTTTCTTTATTAAATTTCAGACTTCTCTCTGTTGGAGAATCGCTTTGAATGCGGCCGTCTCTCATACGTATAACCCTGTGAGCATAATGCGCGATATCATCTTCGTGTGTAACGAGAATAATTGTTTGTCCCTGGCTATGAAGCTTATCAAATAATTCCATGATTCCTTCACTTGTTTTAGTATCAAGATTTCCCGTCGGTTCATCGGCAAGCAAAATACTCGGCTTGCAGATAAGCGCCCTTGCGATTGCGACACGCTGTTTTTCTCCGCCGGAAAGCTGGTTCGGTTTATGGTTAACTCTTCCGGCAAGACCAACCATTTCAAGCACATCCATTGCTCTTTTGCGTCGGCTCCACCAGCCGTCACGTGAATAAATCAGGGGCATCTCGACATTTTTTAACGCACTCGAATGACTAAGCAGCTCAAAAGACTGGAAAACAAAGCCAATTCTTTCATTGCGAACCTGCGCGAGAGCGGCATCGCTCATTTTCGTCGTGTCCTGACCATCCAGCTCGTAATGACCATGAGTCGCTTTATCCAAACAGCCCAATACATTCATTAAGGTGCTTTTACCTGAACCGGAAGGCCCCATTATCGCGACATACTCATTCTCTTTAATTACGAGATTTACTCCATCGAGCGCATGTATATTATCTACGCCGACTTTGTAAATACGCTTGACGTCCTTGAGATGAATTACATTCCTGTCTGATTTTTTAGAGACTGTTTGCATCTTCTTTCTTCTGTGTTTGTTTCTTTTTGGCTTCTACTTCTTTCTCATCCTTAACTTTCTGGTCGTGTTTGAGGCTATCGAGAACCTTATAAGGCCCGACTATGATTTTATCCTTTTCAGAGATTCCATCTTCGATTATAGTATGAGTTAAATCACTTTGTCCCATTTTTACTGGCGTGATAACCGCTTTGCCGTCATTATAACGAAAAACCACGATAGCAAAGGTCTTTTCCTTATCAATATATTGGTTCTTTTCACGAATATCCAACGGAAGATCATCGATTTTCCTATCCATTACCGCCTGCATAGGAACTGTTAATACATCCGTGTGCTTTACTGTTTCGATATCGACATGCGCAGTCAAACCTGAATATAAAGTCTCTTCAACAGAATCGAGAAGAATTTCAGTTCTGTAGTATTTAGTTCCAGTCGAAGAGTTCGTGTGAGATAACGCTACCGATTGAACTGTGCCGCAGAATTCCGAGTCAGGAAAAGCGTTTACCTTTGCGACAGCGTTTTGTCCAATCTTAACTTTTGCGACATCAGCTTCATCGACTTGCGCAACGACAAGCATTTTTGACAAGTCCGCAACTTCGATTATTACTGTACCCGGATTATTCATTGTTCCGACAATAACAATTTCACCTACTTCTGCGTTTACACGTGTCACTACTCCGTCAATTGGTGAAGTAATTATCGTATATGTGAGTGCTTCTTCTGCTTCCTCGACTCTCGCGTTAGAGGCTTCGAGATTATGTTCGAGCACAACTAGGCCAAGTTCCGCCGCATCGAGAGAACGTACAGTTGAATTATATTGTGATAATAATTCATCTGTTCGCAATGCGGCCTGTTCATAAACCGTAGCGCTGATATCATTCGAATCAAGAAGCTCTTTCTGACGCTCCAAATCACGTTTAGCCTGTTTCAATTGAGCCTCAAGCCCGACGAGATTTGCCTTCTGGCTTTCAATTCTGGCTCTTTCAACCTTCAGCTGTTGTGCCTGCCCGTCTCGTGATGATTTCGCGTAACTTAACTGGCTCTCAAGGTCTTTGGCATCAAGCTTTACCAGTGTATCGCCTTTTTTCACTTTTTCACCTTCATCGAAAGGAAGGTCAATGATACGGGAAGTGACTTTTGCACTCAGCTCGACTTTCGTTTTTGGTTCGATTTCGCCGGGTGCGCTGACAAATTCAATTAGTTCGCTTCTCTGCGGATTTTCTATACGAACAGCCTGTCCATTATTTTTTGAAGCAAACTTTCCTCTTATCACAACCTGAGCTATAATCAACACTGCTATTATTAAAATAACAACGATAATTATTTTACGGGATTTCTTCATCCGGTTTCCTTTCTTCCTGAATTATCGTTAAAAAAATACCTGTTACAAATGTTTATATATTCATAGACGCACGATGGCCTGATATATTGCGCGATTTATAAAAAAATCTTAATTTTTTTTCAATTATGGAACCGCCGCCTGATTTTGAGCCTGTAAATTACAGGCAAAATGTTCTTCAATCTCAAAAGGCTGACCCGGCCCGCAGCCGGCAACAAAACAAATAATTGCGCCTAAAACTACCAAAATTATGTATGATTTCATTATCTTACCCGAAAAGAATTAAAAAAAACGCTAAGTTACGGAACAATTTCACCAAATCCCAGTTGTATGATTCTATCAAGACAATATTTCAGCGTCCAGATTTTTTCAAAGGATAAAGGTGATAAAGTAATTTGGACGATTTTATTTATTATTCCTGTTCATTTGTGCCTGTTACTACACAATCCTTTATTTTACCCGATTTACCTACATTAATACCGGCACACGTAAAAAGGAATTTTGCGACTGTTTTCCCATCATCAATAATATTATCCAGTTCTTTTTGGATAGGTTCTTCGATAATTGCCTTACCCCCCCTTCAATTTTTGTAATTTTCATGAACTTAATAAATCAACCAGTTTTCCCGCACATTCCCTGAATTTATCAGCGGGAAGCGAAACGGTTCTCCACTTCGGGCTTCTTTGCTTCATGAATCTGCGATAATCTTCAAGAGCAATACAAAAAAAGATATACCTGTTAGAATCAAATTCGAAAACGTCCCGGCCGTCAAAATCGACATCTATATTATCAATTTTGTAAGTAAAAACAAAAACAGCTTTGTATCCAGGACCAAGAATTTCCATCCATTTTGTCAAGCCATCAACATCACCGGCGGTAACCCAGCATTCGAGTGACGATAATTTCTCTAATGTGATACCTTTGAACCTTCTGCCCTTGACTTCCGCGAGGATTTTTCTTCCGCTATCCAATTCCAATAGAAAATCGAAACTCTTGATTCCGGTATGTCCCATTTCTATCGCTTTCTGGTTGTTTAATGCGACATGCTCGATTCGCTGGTCGATTAACCAGTTTTGAAATGCCCTCTCGTAATGATTCGGAAATGAATCCTGCATTCAATTCGAGCCTCTCTTTTTAACCATCAATAAATGATGTTTTAGAGTGTCACCCAGTTCAAGTGACTTAATATTTCTGTCACGATAGAAATTCTTTAAGGTCCACGAGTTTCTGTTCGCTCGTAGTCATATCTTTAACTGCAACCTGATTAGATTCCATCTCCTGACCAATGATCACGCAATTTTTCGCATTCTGTTCTGAAGCCTGCTTGAGCTGCTTGTTCAGTTTTATTGCCTTGTAACTGAAATTCGCCGACATACCCTTGGAACGCAGTTCCATTGTAATCTTTACCGCCTGATTTTTATAAGTATCATCCACGTATGCGACGAAATAATCTATCGAGTCTTTGGGGAACTGTTTTTCAAGAAGCCCCTTTTCACGAAGAAGAATTTCGAGAACACAATCTCCCATTCCCATTCCGGTTGCGGGTATCGAAGGGCCTCCGAAATCCTTGAGAAGGTTATCGTATCGTCCGCCGCCGCAGATTGCTCGAAGTTCACCGACCGCGTCATGGACTTCAAATACTATTCCAGTGTAATACGCAAGTCCCCGAACAATTCCCGGATCAAAAATGCAGAAGTCCCCTACTCCCATATTCTCCAGATATTCGAATACATTACTCAAATTCTCAAGAGCGGATTCTGTGCTTTCGTTCGGAGCGGTCATATCACGTACCTGCTCAATCGATTGCTCGACCATAAAATCGAGAATTTTCTTCGATATTGTTTTATCAGGAACCTGTTCGTTGAGTGATTCTTCGAATACCTCTGCTGGAAGTTTTGCGCTTTTATCCAGAAGGACATAGATATCACCAAGTTTTTCGTCAGGTATTCCAAGACTCTTCAGAAAACCAGCCAGAAACTCACGGCTTGATATTTTTACTTTTATATCTTTGCTTGTCAGGCCGATTTGGCGAAGGTAGTCAATTGTTGTAAATATCACTTCAGCGTCCGCAAGAACATTATCGATACCGATTATATCTATGTTCCACTGGAAAAATTCACGAAGCCTTCCTTTCTGCGGCCGTTCTGCTCTGAACAATCTCGGAACAGAAAACCACTTTATCGGCTTAGGCAATGAATTGATCTGCTGATTCACCATGCGAGCGAGAGTAGGAGTCATTTCCGGTCTCAAAGCGAGGTCACGTCCGCCCCTGTCAGTGAGCGAAAAAAGCTGTTCGACTATTTCATCGCCGCTTTTGACCTGGTACATTTTCAGATACTCGAAAATCGGTCCGTCATATTCCTGAAAACCATTGCGCAATGATATTTTTTTCCAGCCGTCAACTATCCAGTTATGTACAGCCATCTCGGGAGGATAAAAATCCCTCGTTCCTTTTACCGGTGATATTGTCATTTCCTGCTCTTTTTCTTCTTTTGTTTGCTTTTTTCTTTTACGTTATTATCGAACTTAATCTTTATATATTCATCCATTTGACTGTCATTAGTGAAATGGAGCTCGTAGTCATATTCACCTTCAGTAAAATCGCAATCGGAATGGCGGTACTTGCGGCAGATATTCGGCCTGTTTTCGTAATTACTACACTGGTTATCTTTTTTAAGGTGCCTGCATTTATTTTTTATATTTATATACCAGTCACCATCTTCTACAAAAACCGTGATATTCTCATGGCACAAAAACCATCTTATATCATCATAATCACTTTTTTCTTTGGGTTTATCCAGCGGAAGTGCCACATACCTGCAACACAAACCTTTACATTTATCACACTGATTTTTATGTGTCATTTCCTGAATCCATTTCTTTCAAAAGCTTCCAACGATAAAACAGTAATATATGCGATTTGACCCGCCGCGTCAACGGCAAACTCCGCCCCGGTTAGTCTTTATGCGACATAAACTTATACTCGCTGACTTAAAATGCTTTTGGAAACACAACACCCACCTTCCTTGATTATTTTCCATGCATATTCCAAAATATAAAACGTGAGAATGGACTATAATAATCTGAAATAAAATATTGCTTTTATATTATTTTATGATAACATTTAATTTATGGGAAATTCAGGCGGCTCTTGTCTATTTAACATTGTCCTGAAAAAGAAATTATAAAGAGAACTCTCAGATGCAAAAAAACATATATGTATGTTGTGGAGTTATATTATTACTTATCGAGATATATTAAAGGAGTTATTCAACGATGAGACTAGGGAAAGAAAGGGTCATGACACGCCAAGAATAAAACGGGATTGATGATATAATTAATATATTGATTTACTTTAAATG
>CAZMPL010000181.1:0-7379 GCA_964567805.1 uncultured Pirellulales bacterium
AACTCCGCCGCGCCTGGTCTGTGGCTGCTGGGCGTTATCATTATTAGTAATAAGGAAAAATATGGAAATGAATAGAATTGAAAAAACGGCACGTTTCATAATGTTCTCCTCACAACTTAAATTTCTGTGTTTGTTTTATTGATAAAACAATTCATCTAATGTTGTTGATTATACATACTTTCTAAATACAGGATAGTTAAATAAAAAAACAGGCATAACAATATTATTATGCCTGTTTTAATTTGAATTTTTATATACTTTGTTACTGCTTTACCGCCGTAATAATACCAAGCCTGTATGGCAGTGAATTGTAACCGCCACCGCCGCCTCTTCCGCCTCGACCACCCCTGCCGCCGGTTGTGCTGACAGGAGTAGTATCATTACCCTGGAAGAGGAACTTAAGGTTTTGGGGATCAAGCATCATCTTTTCGTCATATCCATCGCGAAGCAATTCGCCGTGACTGAATTCTCTTGTCCATGGCGTTACGCCGTCTTCGAATGTGACGTTATTGATTCCTGCAAAAGGTGTATCGAACGAGCTGGCACCTTCCAAAGGTGTCCATTTGCCATTCAGGTCTTTGGAAATCCAGGCACGATAGTGACGTGTCGGACTAAGAGCTTCGATAATAGTTAAATAGTAATCAGAACCTTTGATTCTGTATGTACTGCTTCCCTCGAAGAGATTCTCACGAGAGTCCTGAATAGCAAGCTCCGGATCACTCATACCATTGGGGAAATCCTCAATTTTTGTCCGGCTGCGCCAGAAACGACCATCATCACCAGTGAAGAACAGATACATATGTGTATCATCAGCAATCATGTGGTAATCAATCCATTGATTATTTCCAACACTGGCCGGCTTACCACGAAAGAAATCTTTCGGAGCTGACCATGATTTAACATCTGAAATATCTTCAGTAGTGCTATATTGAGGCTGCTGTGACTGGAAGATTAAATACCACTTCTTTTGAGGAGTGAAATAGAACAGATTCGGTGCACAATGATATCCTCTCAAACCGGGATTTACATCAACATATGTCGGCATGGCATCAGGAGCCTCTGACCAGTCTGAGAAGCTGAAATACTGCATTGTCCAGCCGCCGTTCATAGCGGAAGTCGCATAGACATGCCATTTGTTATTGTAAAAAACAACCGTCGGGTCCTTGACTGACAGGGATGGATGATTTGCATCCGGTTTCGGTGTAAGAAGCTTGCCTGAAGCAGTCCACTTAAGCGGTAAGGTAAAAGGCAACTTTGGAGCCTCTACACTGGCTGTTGCCGGTTCCGCCGCTTGTATAATAGAAGTATTGCAAACTACTATCATAAAGATAATAGAAAGAGTTAATATAAAATTTCTCACTAATCATTCCTTTCCAAAAAGAATTTGCATTAATATATAATTTTGACTAATGATAAACTTAATTTACGTTTGCACTCAAATTTACAGTATAACCTTTAAGCGGCTTACCTTCGCTATCGAGAATTCGAGCACAGAAATCCGCTGCGCCACTCGCGTTTACTATACCGCCGCGTATAACATTGATACCTTTCTTGAGTGTCAGGCGTTTTGAAACACCGTCATCTACTACGGTGCAGCGATTGCCATAGATACCTATGACTTCCTTACCATTAACCCACCAGACAGATGCGGAATTGGAACCAACTGCCAGACGTGCATCTTTTACTTCTTCAGGGCAATCAATAATAGTAACTACCCAAAACAGGGCATTGCTGGCACTTGCGTTAATCAGAGGCGCGAAATAATAAAGATTAACATTATATTCGTCTGTATCAACATAATGCCATGTAAGTTCTCGACCATTAGCTGTTACTTTTTCGCCTTTTTTCGGTATCATTGTGAGTTCATTGGGAAAATGCTCTGTTTTAACTGTCGTCTGAACCGCGTTCTGAGTGTCACCACTTGCTGAAATCGGTTCGAGAATAAGCCAGCGCTGAATGAAACCCATATCGTTCGGGACGGTTTTGGTTGAATTTTCAACGTCAATTTTTGGTACCTGGTCGCATAAAGCTATACCGGGAATACCCACAATCATAAATAATACAACGACGGCCGGGAGGACAAATGTCCATACTTTCATATATTTATTCATAAGTTTATTCCTTTGTTAATTTATTGTTTTATGATTATTAATCTATTGGTTTCACGTTATTACGGTTTCTTGAATAACCAGCGCTGCTTGTCACTGCTTGGATCGAATTTTTCCAGTGTCGCGAAACTAAAGCCGATAGCTGAAAGAGCCATAGGTTCTTTGGAACCCGGTACGACTTTCGGCATAATACGCCATGTAGCGTCATTAAGTTCTTCGATGCGCCAGAGTTGCTCATCTGAACCTGTATAAGCCGGGAAAGTAACCAATTCAGCATCTTCAGTTGCCGCTAATGTACGGTCAGTACCTGCTATTTGAATCTTAAAATAAGGTGCGCCTAAGTAGCCGCCTTTACCCTCAGCGGGAGAAATTTTCCATTTCTGCTGAGCCTGGCAACTATATACCGCTAATCTTGGATCAATATTACCTGTTGGCCAGTTTGCCATAACCGATGCTGCATTCTGGTCTGCAATAGCACCGCCGGAACCACCAAACATTCCGCCGCCACCGCCGCCCATCATGCCGCCACCCATGCCAGCGCCCATACCAGCACCACGACCAGCTCCAGCGCCGCCACCGAAACCACCAGGGGCCGCTCCCTGAGGAGCCATAGCGCCTGCAAAGTTACCTGCTCCAGGTACTGCTGCGCCCGGTGCGTCACCTTGTGCGCCGCCGCGAGCACCACGTGCTCCGCGTCCGCCACCCATACCTGCACCACCGCGGCCACCCATCATGCCGCCGCCCATACCAGCACCGCCGCCACGACCACCACGACCGCCGCCGCCAGATTCTCTGCCAACTGCACGACCTTCTACCGCCAGTTCGAGTGCTGTACCATGACGAACTGATTCTATTTCATATGTACCTGCTACCAGATTTTCGCCTGCTAATGGCCAGCCATCTTTCCAGATTAATGGAACAACATCGACTACACTGGCTCCGCCTCTATCAAGGTCAGCTTCCCAGTGCAATGAGAATTTCTGTACGCCCTGTCCTTCGTCAATCAGACCAAAGTGTCCGGCGCCAATTTCACGGCCCCTGGAACCGAGTACCAGTTTGCCACCGCCCAGAATCATATCCAAACCGGTATTGTCAACAAATGGACCGGTCGGGCTTTTTGAACGACCTGTGCGGATATTATATTCTGAATTAGCACCCTGGCAGCAAGTACCATGAGTAGCTAATAAATAATAATAATCATCATGATAAATCATTGTTGTCGCTTCGCAGTTAACCGCGATGTTGTGATACTTGTCATCAACACGCAGACCCGTTTCCGGATTGAGTTCGATAATACGAGTAAAGCCTACATAAGAACCATAGGTGAGCCACAACTTTCCTGTAGTTGGATCAAGAAAGGCTCCCGGGTCGATTGGGTTAACGAAGTCATTCCGATCACCATTTTCATATCCCCATAGGCCTTGGGTAACATCTTTCCAGCCGTAGTCTGGTGAGTTCGGATTGAGACTCTTGGTCCATAAGAATGTTCCGTGAGAAATATACTGGAAATATTTGTCGCCGACATGAATAACATCAGGTGCGGCTCCGCTTGCCGGGCATCTGGTACCTGCACGCCATGTCCAGCCATCGTCCGATTCCAATGCGTTTCCGCCTGTTCCCCAGGTAAAATACATTCCATCACATTCCATGATGGTGGATGGATCGTGTATTTGTACTTGTCCATCAAGTGCAAATACAGGCTTCGCCAGTGCAATAAAAGCTATTGCCATAAAAATAATTGTGAATAATGGAAAACGTTGGTTTGATTTCATAGTTCACTGCTCCTTAATAATTTTGATTATTGTGACAAACTATGCCATGGCAACTGCACCAAGGCCATGAACTTTGTGGAATTGTACCAGACAATACGAAGATTAGTCCAGCGAAAAAATTATCTATTTTAATATATATGAAGAACAAAATATAAATTTAGAGGATTTTTTACAAAATACTGATTTTGACTAAAGAAAATTTCCATTTTGAATTTTCGTAAAATTCCATTCAGGATTGATTTTATTAATCCTGATATACAATTTATTAGAGGTCTCAAAATCAAATTACAATTTTAACTTTTTTATAAGAATTACATTTTCACAAAAAATCTTTTAAATAAGATTTTATAAAAATATTTTTTATTTTTTATTTTTTTTTATTTAATCGAGATTTATTTCTACTTTCCAGTGCTCTTTTATGGTTTTCAGTTCATCCATAGTGACATAAGAAACCGCTCCGTGTTTGGGACGGCTGAAGTTCGTACCTTTCATTACTCCTTCATTAAAACGACCAATATTCTTATATGTTTCAAAATCGGTTGTTTCGCTGAATCCCATATTTCCTGCGCCGTATGCGTCATACATAAGAACGTACACATCAGTCCCGATGCGCTTAAAGACCTGTGGCGCTTCGCATGAAATTGTTTCCGGGTCAATTCTCTTTTGAACAATTGGATAACCTTGATTGATTTTATCCGAGACAGAATGCTCGATACCCGGCGTACCTGTTTCCTTGGATGAATAAAACAGATGAAACTTGCTACCAACTTTAATAATGTCACTATCTATAACATGAAGTTTGTTTCTTACATCTTCTGGAAGATTACCTTCAGGACCTTCGAACTGGAAAAGGATTTCCGGCTTCGTTTCCATTTTAGTAAAAGCATCGTCAGTATATGCATAATAGATATGGTCAACGCCGCGTCCCATCTTCATTGTAAATGCAATCAGCATCTTTCCCTTGTCCTCGTCATAAAACATCGAAGGAGCCCATGAACAGCCAATCTCCGCAAGTTCAGGAAAAGCTTTATCAATACGAAATGCTGTGCTTGTCCAGTGGATTAAGTCCCACGATTTCATCATAACGAGCGAGCGGTTGTTGCCCCAGCCGTATTGTGCTTCGGGACGCTCCCATTGGGTTTCGCGAACTCCGGCACGCTGACCGGATGTGTGCATATCCGTCATTGCGACATAGAACGCTCCATCTGGTCCGCGGGTAATATACGGGTCACGAACGCCTTTTTGCTCGGCGAGAATTTTGCCATCGAACACAGGCTGGCCGCCGTTAATATCCGTGAAAGTATAACCATCCCGGCTGATTGCAAGATAGCCGCAATGAGTCTGGTCCAAAAAATAAATCATGATATAACCGGCATAGTCTTTCTCTTCGAGCCTGCGGGCGTTTTCAGGCTTTTCAAGAGTTGCTACAATTTCAATACCGGTCGGACGAGCAGGTTCTGTATTTGTCTGCATACCTGCGCCAGGTCTTGTTTGAAACGGCTGTGCGTCAGCTTTCACGGCAATTGAACAAACCAGCAAAGCTAACAGAACAGAAAGAAAAATATGCTTCATTTTCTATTCCTTTCTTACGGCTAATTTTTAATAAAATATAAAAATATCAATTATGGGCGAACATACCTAATGTCACGCCCTGAAAACCACCTGCGGTATCAGTACTGAGAAATGCAGATTCCAAATCGCTGCCAAGCTGAGTGAACTGGCCGTTACCGACTTTATAATAAAGACGAGTCACCGGGCCTTGACCTTCTATTTTCAGTTCGATGGATTTTACATTCTCCGGAAGTTTCTCAGAAATCTGTGGCGCAGCGGCTGGTTGTTCCTGAACTGCTCCGCGTGTGCCACGACCGCCTCTGCCGCCAAATCCGCCACGGGCACGAGCGGCAGGTTTTTCGAAAGAAACTTCAGTAAGATTACCGGAATCTATTTTCACATTAATCGCATAGTAATTATCATCATCCTGGAAAGCAACAAAACCCGCGGTACAATTGGCCGTTTGAGGCTGAGCAGTCATTGTTACGGTGCATGAAAAATTATTATTCTGCTGACGAATTCCCAGATATGATGGATTGCTTTGGTTCGACAAAAGGTCCGCGCGAGGTTCGAGGTAAAGTGCTTTATCTGTCTTAGACAGCACGTACCATTTGGACGCGGGTTTTCTTATACCAATCCATCTGTAATGCAATGTATCGGAATCGAAATTATCAGTAAATGTTATGTTTCCGGTTGTCGGTACGGCAGGAACTTTATCAGCGGGAAGATTTGGTTTCTTAACTGTTAACGGAACTGCTGTATTAGGTTGTAAAATAACCGGCCAGCTGTCGTCTGTCCAGGCAATCGGAAGCATAAATGTCTGGCGACCCGTATTAAAATTGCGGCCGTCATAAGGCTGGCAGCCAAGGAATACTGCATACCAATCGCCATTCTGTGTTTGAACCATATCGGCGTGACCTGTGCATGTCACTGGGTTAAGACGCTCATTCGGTAAACCTTTTTGTGTTAGAATTGGATTCTTTTCCCAGGGGGCATAAGGCCCGAGAAGAGAATCTGACCTGAAAATTACTTCCGTATGATCCGTACTTGTTCCGCCCTGCGCGCACATAAGATAATATTTTCCGTTTACCTTGTACATGTGAGGACCTTCACACCAGTTGGGTTGTTTTGTAATATCCGTACCACCATTGACAAGCACGGTTTTTTCGCCAACAAATTTCTTTTGTTCGGTATCGTACTGCTGAATTTTAATCGCGCGATGGCCGCTATATAAAGGTTGTCCCACAGGGTCGTCACAACTGAGAATATAGCATTTGCCGTCATCGTCCCAGAAGATATCCGGATCGATTCCGCCGACTTCTCTGAGAGCGACCGGTTCCGACCATGGTCCTTTCGGATCGGTTGCGGTGACATAAAAATTTCCAAGTCCGCCAACAAGAGTATTTATCATATAAAATGTACCATTATGATAACGAATTGCAGGAGCATATGTACCTCTCGACATATCACCGCCGCTAATCTGGAATTGTGAAGGACGGTCTATTACGTTTCCAATTTGCGTCCAGTTTACCAAATCTCTGGAATGCCAAATAGGAATGCTCGGAAAATAATTGAACGCGGAATTGACGAGATAATAATCGTCACCAACACGGCAGATGGAAGGATCGGGATAGAAACCGGCAACAATCGGATTAAGATATTCACCTGTTCCAGGAGTAATATCAGTTTTCCCTGTGTATGTAAAAGTACTGAACTTAACCCAGGTAGAAATATTCGGTGAGTCAGCTGCTAAAGTTATTGAAGTGAGGAAAAACAAAAATGAATACACAAGGAATTTCTTTAACATAACCAAACTCCTGAAAAACCGGATTCTCGACCATCAATTTTATGACCGAGAATCCGGAATAATAATAAATATAAGATGTCAAATCCTTAACAGGATTAAAAAAGCAGATGATAATAAAATTATTTTACCATGCTTTTGAGT
>CAZMPL010000182.1:0-7330 GCA_964567805.1 uncultured Pirellulales bacterium
AGCTTTTATTGAGCCAAATGTCGGCCAGCCACCGGCATTAATACCGACTAAACCAACTTCACCAAAAAAGGTGCTGCCGTTTATTAGCCATTGAAACATCATAGCGCCATTACTTCCCTTTCCTGCTATAATAGGAAAGTTACCTGTACCTGCCCATTTAATCCATGCTGTTCCAGACATTTGACCTGTAGCAGGATTCGATGGATTCCATGTTCCGAGTTCGACACGGTTTGCATATGCTCCGTCAAATATGAGACCACCACCAAAATTCGGTGCTCCTTGTCCCCATACAAGTGTACCAATAATTGTTCCATTATGGCCATTTCCCGTAACATCACCTACTGTAGTACCGGAACCTTCTTCCATTGTGTAATATGCAATAGGTTGTTCGAGTGCAGCCGCAATATTGGTAATACTAACAAAAACAATAAAACAGGTTAATAAAAACAATTTTTTGTACATGTTTGTCCTCCTTTAATAAAAACAATATTACCGCTCTTTATGAGGTATATATAAGAAATCATCATCAAGAGCTGTTACCTCAATAAATTGCATTTATTAAATACATCTACACTAAATCATACAACATTGTTGAGTAGCTTACTTCCATGTAAAATGTTTATATTCTCTACCCAGGATAACTTTTAATTGTATTGCACCTCCTTCCCTGATTAATAAATAATAATTAATCAAAAAAAGAATCAAATACAATGTATGAATTAACAAACGCTTAATCTTAATGTTGATGTTTAATTGGAGGAAAAGCCCCGCAAATAATAATGTGTTGAAGGAGTTTTTCCTACTTGTAACACAATAATTATATTAACTCTTTTATAACAAAATGAATTTCGCATTGTCAAGGAAAAAACAGTTAAGAACACTCAATATACAATATCAAGTTTAATAATATAAATAAAACAGTGATTATTATTAAATCCATACCACCCTAACTATAGAATATATAACAAGTTGCACAATTTTATTATTAATTCCCGATATCATAACCCAAAAATAATATCTATTGTTTTTTCAATATTACCACTTTCTATGTTCATTTTTTTTGTATTATGATGTATCAAATAACAGGTCGTCAATATAACCTGTTAAAATGAATTTTTAAGCATTTTTTCTTTTTAACCCATAGAACTTGAAAACATGAAAGACGTAGGATAAAATACAAAAAATGCAGTTTTTGGCTTTTGCTCAAAATAACATGTAAATAATCACGGGGTAGAAGGAATAAAGATGGAGCTTAAACAGAGAATAACTGATTATTCATTAAAACATTATAAACTCATCACAATTATAATGGTCGTTTTCACTTTAGTACTCGGAAGCCTGATTATAAGGATAAAAGTTGATACCGACCCGGAAAACATGCTTTCTGACCAGGAAGTTGTGAGGATATTTCATAACCACACAAAAAAAACATTTAATCTGAGCGACCTTGTTGTTGTCGGCATCGTCAACAATAAAGATCCCAATGGTATTTTTAATAAATCTTCTTTAACGAAAATATTCGAACTTGCACAGTTCGCGGAAAAACTGCAATGGGATGATCCAGAAGATCCAAACAAACAAATTGGTGTCATTGATGTGGATTTGATGGCCCCTTCGACGGTTGATCATATCGGCCAGGGAGGACCCGGAACAGTAATATTCGAATATTTAATGAATAAGCCACCTGAAACACAGGAACAGGCATATGAAATACAACTAAAGGCACAATCTAATCCTATTCTTCAGGGAACAGTTTTTTCTGAAGATGGCAATGCGGCATGTCTTTATCTGCCCCTTACAAGCAAAAACTTAAGTTATAAAGTATATACCGCACTTAATAAAGAACTTTCTGATCCCAATTACGCCGGTGATGAGGAATATTACATAACCGGCCTGCCTGTCGCTGAAGATACATTCGGTGTTGAAATGTTCATTCAAATGGCGATTTCGGCGCCTTTGGCAATGATTGTTATCTTCATTTTAATGCTTCTGTTTTTCCGAAAACTTGTGCTTGTTATTTCCCCAATGATTATCGCGATGGTCTCGGTAATTTCAACAATGGGACTCCTCATCGGATTCGGACATCCGGTTCATATTATGAGTTCCATGATTCCGATATTTCTTATGCCAATAGCGGTCGTCGATTCAGTTCATATGCTTTCGGAATTCTTCGAAAGATATACCAAAGAAAAAGGCAGAAAAGAAACTACAACGGAAGTAATGAACGAACTTTTCATACCAATGCTTTACACTTCACTGACATCAGCGGCTGGTTTTGCTTCGTTGGCTCTTACTCCAATTCCGCCGGTACAGGTATTCGGCATATTTGTCGCGATTGGCATTATGATTGCATGGGTTTTCACAATTACTTTCGTACCTGCATATATAATGTTTATTAATGAAAACTCGCTCGAAAATTTCGGCTCTGCAAGTGTAACAGAGAAAAAACAAACGCTCCTTGAAAAAATCCTCCACAAAGCTGGCTTGTTTACATATTCTGCTGCAAAACCCATATTGATTCTGCTTGCAATCCTTACGATAATCGCCTTATACGGAATCACACAAATTCAAATAAACGATAATCCAGTCAAATGGTTCTCGACAAGTCATCCTATTCGCAAAGCGGATATTGAACTGAACAAGCATTTCGGCGGAACTTATATGGCATATCTTGTTCTTGATTCGGCTGAACCGAATAATATTGATGACATTTACCTTACAAGTTTGAGAAAAGGTGTATCTGACAAAGCAAGGGAATTTATTCAGGATAACCCGAATACCACGGAAATTATATCTGATGTTTTCGGAGAAATTTCAAAACTTGCTGCAAGCTCAAAGACCAAAACAGATTTATTGGAAAAACTGAGTGAATATGCGTATGATAAAAAGGATACTGCTGATGATAAAGATTCGGATATCTGGTACGAATTGTCTGACCATTTTGATTTAGCAAAAGAGCAGTTAAAACCATTTAAGAATCCTGATGTTTTGCGTTATATGTCAAAACTCCAGGATTTTATATTGAAAGAAGGCCTTGCCGGAAAAAGCACTTCTGTTTCAGATATAGTTAAAAAAGTTCACAAGGAACTTATAGACGGCAAAGATGAAAACTATAGAATACCCGATACTTCAAAAGTAATCGCGGAATGTCTAATCCAGTTCCAGAGCAGTCATAACAAAGATGACCTGTGGCGCATGGTTACACCTGATCATATGAGCGCAAATATCTGGATACAGTTACCCAGCGGCGATAATACAAATATGCAAAAAATTGTACATGCCGTAGATGAATTCATCAAAAAGAATCCACCGCCAGTAAAATTGAATCATAGATGGGCCGGGCTTACTTATATAAATGTAGTCTGGCAGGATAAAATGGTATGGGGCATGTTACAATCGTTCATGGGAAGCTTTATTATTGTCTTTATTATGATGTCGATTCTTTTCCGCTCGCCGCTATGGGGAATCATCTGCATGATCCCGCTTACCATTACTATTATAGTAATCTACGGCGTAATCGGTCTTATCGGCAAGGATTATGATATGCCGGTTGCGGTATTGAGTGCGCTTACACTTGGTTTGGCGGTAGATTTTGCAATACACTTCCTCGAACGAGCAAGAGTAAGTTATAACCAGACATATTCATGGCAGAAGAGCTCAGGAGAAATGTTTGGTGAGCCGGCAAGAGCAATCGCAAGAAATGTTTTAGTAATCGCAATCGGTTTTCTACCGCTATTGGCCGCTCCCCTGATTCCTTATAAAACAGTAGGTATCTTTTTATGTGCTATTATGGGTCTATCAGGCGCGGTCACCCTGTTTGCATTACCCTCAATTATAAAATTAGCGGAAAAACGGCTTTTCAAAACTGCTAAAGAACCAAAATCTATGGCTTGTAACTGTTCATTCTGTATTATTATTTCCGTTGCCTCAGTAGTTCTTGTCGCGTTAAATATTTATCAATACGGCAAATTCGGATCGGGCAAAATTATTGTTTTGAGCGTAGTAATAATTGCCGCTTTGGCGTTATCATGCAGTATAATTTCACGAAGAGCCGCATGTAAGAATTTTCAGGCTAAAAATAAAAAAGAAAACGACAAAAAATAATTAAGAGCGTCTGATTATGACAGTTGAAAGATATTTACGAGCGATAGCCGGAAGTTTTGTTCTTGCCAGCGCCCTTCTGGCACATTATCATTCACAATACTGGCTGTTTTTCACCGGCTTTGTCGGGCTGAACTTGTTACAATCGGCCTTTACAAACTGGTGCCCAATGATTACGTTTTTGAAAAAGCTCGGAGTAAAAAGTCAGGGCTGATTAAAATATGAAAACTAAAAATGAAAAGAGGCTTAAAATGAAATTTCTAACAATATCACTATTACTTTTCGCTTCATTGCCTTTAATGGCTGCGGATGAATCTGGCAATGCACCTGACGTGCAGCAAATAGTCGAAAAAGCAAATATAGTCGCATATTACCAGGGTGACGACGGCAAATCAACGGTAAATATGGTCATCACAGACAAACAGGGACAGAAACGCGAACGCCAGTTCAATATTGTCCGCAAAGATATAAAAGACGGCGGCGACCAGAATTATTTTGTTTATTTCACAAAACCTTCAGACGTTCGCAAAATGACATACATGGTACTCAAGCACACTGACGAAGGTAAAGATGACGACAGATGGATGTACCTCCCTTCCCTTTCACTTACCAAAAGAATAGCCGCTGGTGACAAACGCACGAGCTTTGTTGGTTCTGACTTTTTGTACGAAGATGTTTCAGGCAGAGGTATCAAAGAAGATACTCACGAACTTATCAAAACAGATGACAAATACTATTTTGTAAAAAACACACCGAAGAAACCCGATACAGTAGAGTTCAGCTACTATAATGTCACTATTGATAAGACAAATTACGTCCCTATGAAAATGGAATTTTATAACAAAGAAGGAAAACTATATCGCGTGATAGAATCCTTGAAAGTCGAGACTATACAGGGTTTCCCGACTGTAACAAAATCAGAAGTAAAAGACCTGAAATCAGGCAGCAAAACCGAGATGGGATTTTCTAACGTTCAGTATAATATCAACATAGGTGACATTTTCGAAGAACGTTATCTCCAGGGTCCACCAAAGGAAGTAACGAAATAAAACAATTAAGGACTATTAAAATGATAACTCAATCTCAGGACACCTCTCCCGAAGCTGAAAAAAAACAGATAGAATTATTGTGTAAATCAAGTGTTTCCAGGAGAATATCATTAGTTCGATCTCTTTCTCAAACAGTCATGTATCTTTCTCGGAGGGCTATTAAACGTGCGAATCCATTTATGAGCGAACAGGAAGTGGATATCGCTTTTGTTGAAAATCATTATGGGCGTGAACTCGCCGAACGTTTGCGTATGTACATGGAACAAAGGAATAATGAATAGAACAGACATAATCTCTGCATTGGATATGGTAATCAATTGCTTTGAACAAATCGGAATCGATTATTATATAGGCGGCTCAGTTGCAAGTTCTGCCTTTGGAATCTCACGTGCCACGTTGGATGTCGATTTGATAGCTAAAATTAAAAAAAATCACGTTGACATATTAGTGAAATCGCTCAAAGAATTTTACTACATAGAAGCCGAAATGATAAATAACGCTATTCAGCAAAATTCTTCATTTAATCTTATTCATCTTGAAACCATGATTAAGATTGATGTTTTTATTTTTAAAGGTCAACCATATGATTTAGAAGTATTTGGCAGACGTCAATCCGATACGTTAGATGAAGAAAATCCGCGTAAATTTTATTTATCTTCACCAGAAGATATTATACTTAGTAAATTACAATGGTATAGAAGAAGCAATGAGGTGCTGCAGCAACAATGGAAAGATGTTTTAGGGATAATGAAGGTACAAGCAAACAAGCTTGATTTAAATTACCTCATATTATGGGCTGCTAATTTGAATATTTCTGATTTATTGAATCGCCTGTTCTACGAAGTCGGCTTGACCAATAGCAAATAAAAAATTCAATAATAATAGGATAATAAAAATGACATATAATAATTATTTGATTTTTGCAATCTCCGCATTTGCTTTTTCTTCACTTGCAATTGCAGATTCTAATGAGCCGGAACCATCTTTTTTCGATGAACTGAAAGATTTAACCGAGATTCATGGATTCTACGAAATGCGAGGCGGCTACAGGCTGCAAAACGATAAATATGAAAAGGATATGTCAATCATGGAAAATCGCTTCCAGCTTGATTCGTATTCTTCTTTCGACTGGGGCGATGTCACCGTCCGCGGCGATACAATCGGTGACCTTGTAACAGAAAAAGGTGACTTCGATTTGCGTGAAGCAAATGTTTTCGCCAGGCCAACGGATTATATGGATTTGAAAATCGGCAGGCAGATTCTCACATGGGGCACTGGAGATTTGCTTTTCATCAATGATATGTTCCCGAAAGACTGGCAGTCATTCTTCATTGGAAGAGATACAGAGTACCTCAAGGCCCCTTCCGACGCAGCAAAGATAAGCCTGTTCAGTGACGCGGTAAATGCTGATATAGTATTTACGCCGCAGTTCGACCCGGACAGATTTATAAACGGTTCACGCATTTCTTACTGGAACACGATACTCGGAAGATCGGCGGGAGAAGATGCGATAATCCATACTAACAGACCGGATGAGTTTTTCAAAGATATAGAAATAGCACTTCGTCTTTATAGAAATATTGATAATTATGAACTTGCACTATACGGCTATCATGGGTTCTGGAAAAGTCCGGGCGGATATGATTCTTCAATGTTACAGGCACTATTTCCAGACTTGAATGTTTACGGTGCAAGCATTCGCGGCGTAGTCGGAAAAGGTATCGGTAACGCAGAAATCGGTTATTATGATTCTGCAGATGACACGAGCGGTAAGAATCCTCTTATTAATAATTCGGAAATGAGATACCTTCTTGGTTATACCCAGGAAATTGGTAAGGATTTAACGCTTGGCCTGCAATATTACATCGAGGAAATGCTGGATTATTGCAGCTATCGTGACACCGCAAACGCTCGTGAAAGATACAGGCATCTCACTACAGTCAGACTTACAAAACTTTTAATGAACCAGAATCTTCAATGCTCGTTGTTCGCGTATTTCAGCCCGACAGACAGGGATGTGTATTTACGGCCGAACGTTAATTATAAAGTGAACGATAATACTGCTCTTGAAGCTGGCGGAAACATATTTTTCGGAGATTATCCCGATACATTCTTCGGCCAGTTCGAGGATAATTCTAATATTTATTATTTCCATGAATAATGTCGTTTGTAGTCCCGCC
>CAZMPL010000183.1:0-3016 GCA_964567805.1 uncultured Pirellulales bacterium
AGCACGTGAATTATTACGTCAATCAATACAGGAAATTAAAAGGGAAAAACCTTTTGAAAATATAGCATTTGTTCTATTGCCGGAGCATTTTCATTGTATTTGGAAGTTGCCGCTGGAAGATGGAAATTTTACAGTTCGTATGGCTTGTATAAAAAAAATGTTTTCACAATTGTGGCTTAAAAACGGTGGAGAAGAAGTTCGAATATCAGAAACCAGGCGAGAGCATAGAGAAAAAGGTATCTGGCAAAAAAGATTTTGGGAACACACAATTCGCGATGAAGAAGATTTTATAAATCATGTTAATTATATTCATTATAATCCAGTAAAACATAATATTGCAAAATGTCCACATGAATGGCGATATTCAACCTTTCATAAATGGATGAGAGACGGATATTATAAAGAGGAATGGCTTTGTGTATGCGAATCGGGTAAATTATATGAGCCGGATTTTGGAAGTATACAAGTTGGAGAATAAAGAAATGGTGTGCACAGCACACCCTACGAAAAAAATGTAGGGTTGTTATACACTCCAAAATTGAAATAATATGTTAAATCTGTAATAGCTAATATGTAGGGTGTGCTGTGCACACCAAGATTAAGACAATATATGAAACCAATTATAGAAATACTCGAAGAAAGAATAAGTGACGTAATGGCCGAAGTTTCAGGTCAGGAAAAATGCTCTGCTATTATAAAGCAGGCGAGTGATCCGAAATTTGGAGACTACCAGGCAAACGGCATTATGGCTATTGCAAAGCAGCTCAAAGCCAATCCTCGCAAACTTGCCGAGCAGGTTGTCGAAAAACTCTATATAAGCGATATATGCGAAGCTCCTGAAATAGCCGGACCCGGATTTATTAACCTGCGCCTAAAACCTGAATTCATTTCAAAAGGGCTTCTCGAAATAAATAAAGATACAAGAAACCTTGCGGTGGAAAAAGCTGCGGATTCGAAAAATATCGTTGTAGATTTTTCAGGTCCCAACATTGCAAAACAAATGCATGTAGGCCATTTACGAAGCACAATCATCGGTGATTGTATTTGCAGAATGCTAAAATTCCTCGGCCATAACGTAATTCCGCAAAACCATATTGGCGACTGGGGGACACAATTTGGAATGCTTACATACTATATAGATGAAATAACACAGTGGAAAAAAGACTCCAATGATTTTAAAATCCCTGATGTAGAACAATTTTATAAAGAAGCAAAAAAGCTGTTTGATACAGATATTGAATTTGCAAATCGTTCACGAGAATATGTAGTTAAACTCCAATCTAAAGATAAACATGTTCTTAATAATTGGCAATCTATCAGAAAACAATCAATTTCTCATTGCCAGGATTTGTATGATAAACTTAATGTTATTCTGAGTAAGAATGATGTTCGCGGTGAGAGTGAATATAACGATAGTTTACCTAAAGTTGTTAAAGATTTGAAAGATAAAGGTCTTGCAGAAGAATCCGATGGAGCAATGTGTGTGTTTCCGGAAGGATTTAAGAATAAGGAAGGTGAGCTGCTGCCTTTTATTATTCAGAAATCTGATGGGGCTTACTTGTATGCTACGACAGATTTGGCAGCTTTACGTTATCGTGTAAAGGAATTGAAGGCCAGCGAAATAATCTATGTTACAGATGCAAGACAGAAACTACATTTTGAAATGTTATTTGCAGTTGCTCGCAAAGCAGGTTGGGCAAATGCAGACGTTAAACTGAATCATGTAATGTTCGGAAGTGTTCTGGGTGAGAACGGCCAGCCGCTAAAGACTCGTTCGGGTGAGAATGTAAAGTTGAAGGAATTGCTCGACGAAGCAATTGAACGAGCGAAAAATGTAGTCGAACAAAAAAATCCCGAGCTTCCAGGCGAACAGAAAGAGAAAATTGCGCATGCCGTGGGAATCGGTGCGGTTAAGTATGCGGATTACTCTAACAACCGCACGAGCGATTATGTGTTCAGCTACGATAAAATGCTCGCTATGGAAGGAAACACTGCTCCCTATATGCAATATGCCTATGCTCGCATAAAATCGATTGAGCGCAAAGCTGAGAGCAATGGTGTTGATATTGAAACTGAGCTTGGAAACATTGACTCCTTGAATTTGAGTGATCCGACAGAGTTTGAGCTTGCAAAGCACCTTGTACGCTACGGCGAATCGATTCAGTACGCGGTTGGTGACTTCAGACCGAATTATCTTACGTCTTATCTTTATGAACTTGCACAGAAGTTCAGCACATTCTATACGAATTGTCCCGTTCTCAAAGCCGAGCCTGACCAGAGACCGACAAGATTATTATTATGCGATTTAACCGCAAGAACAATCAAGCACGGCCTTACAGAACTGCTTGGTATCGAAGTAGTTGAGCAGATGTAATAATTATTAAAGGTATATCATGGTTTCACAATTATGCACTTTTAATTTGGATGAACCAATCAGGCCGCATGTCCGTGAGGATTATCCATCATTTCGTCAGGATATGTCTGTTCAGGAAGCTCTCGAATATATACGCCGCGTAGGTATTGGCGAGCGAATCGTTTATTTTTATGTGCTCGATGATGATAAAAAACTGGTAGGTGTTGTTCCGACAAGACGCTTGCTTACAGAGGGACCGGAGAAGGCAATTTCGGAAGTTATGATAAACAAGGTTGTTTCCATACCGCATAATGCCACGATTTTCGATGCCTGCGAATGTTTTGTATTATACCGTTTTCTCGCATTGCCGGTTGTTGATGAGCAGCGTCGCATGATAGGCATCGTAGATGTCAGCTTATTTACCGAGGAAGTTTTTGATTTCGCTGAACGTCGGCAATACGATACGGTTTTCGAGTCTGTCGGTGTTCACATGGAGCAGGTAAAGGGAGCTTCGCCGCTCAAGGCTTTCTATTTTCGATTTCCATGGCTATTGGCAACTATCAGCAGCGGAACAATCTGCGCATTGCTCGCGAGCGCTTATGAAACTACTTTAGCTCAGGCAATAGCGTTGGCATTTTTCTTAACACTGGTACTTGGTTTGGG
>CAZMPL010000183.1:3116-7238 GCA_964567805.1 uncultured Pirellulales bacterium
TCCGGGCCGATTACTCTTGCGCTGGCGGATATTTTTACATTATTATGCTATTTCACAATGGCTGCAATTTTGTTATGATATTGTCATTGATAATATATTGGAGATTGTAAAATATGACTTATTCGCTCGAACAGAAAATATCGAGAGAAAAACTTGCAGATTTTTGCAAGAGGAATTATATCAGAAAACTTTCTGTTTTTGGTTCTTTTATTCGAAATCAAATGCAGCCGGAAAGTGATATAGATATTCTTGTGGAATTTGAGCGAAATCATACTCCTGGTCTTTTCTCTATTGTAAAAATGGAAATGGAACTATCGGAAATAATCGGTAGAAAGGTTGATCTCCGGACACCTGAAGATTTAAGTAAATATTTCCGTGATGAGGTTGTAAAAAATGCCATACTTCAATATCAAGTATGAAGATAGAGTAAGATTACAACACATGTTGGATGCTTCGTTGGAAATCCAGCAATATGTTATGTCTTCAACACGTGAAGATTTAGACAAAGATCGGAAGTTGGTTCATTCGTTTGTTAGACTATTTGAGATAAAATGAAAATCAAAAATGACAATTTTAATTTAAGTACTCGCGGCCGGAATCAGATGATTGATATTACAAGCCAGATTCAGTCCATTGTAAATGATTCAGGTATTTCCGATGGTGATGTTATCGTATATTGTCCTCATACGACTGCCGGTATAACAATTAATGAAAACGCAGACCCTGATGTGCAGCATGATATCCTTTTGACTCTTGCGGAAATATTCCCGCAACGCCGTGCCGGATATCGGCATTGTGAAGGCAATTCTGATTCGCATTGCAAGAGTTCACTTATCGGATGCAGTGAGCAGGTATTAATTAAGAATGGTCGTTTAGTGCTCGGGACATGGCAATCTGTTTTTTTCTGTGAGTTCGATGGGCCAAGAAACAGAAATGTTATTGTGCAGGTTCGTGGACAATAATTAACCGGCATTCCTTCTCATTAATATTTTTTCCTTATCATAATGAAAACAATAGTTCAATTAAAAAATATTCATTTCAAACGTAACGATAATAATATTCTTAATGGTATTTCATGGGCTATCGAGAACAATCAGCATTGGGCATTGCTCGGCGCAAACGGTTCCGGCAAAACCACGTTGTTAAAAATTATAACTGGTTATGAGTGGCCCTCAGAAGGCTCAGTTCATGTATTTGATGAACGTTACGGCGATTGTAATCTTCGTGAACTTCGTAAACGTATCGGCTGGGTAAGTACTGCTCTCGAACACAGGCTCCCGGAAAAGGATTCAGCTCTTGAAATTGTTCTTTCTGGCATTGATGCGTCGATGGGGATTTTTCGTGATATAACCGAAAAGGATATTCAGCTTGCAAATGAAGCCCTGGCGAAAGTTAATTCGACGGATTTTGCTCAAAGAAAATTCGGCATTCTTTCTCAGGGAGAACAGCAGCGAATACTCATTGCGCGAGCTCTTGTAAATAATCCGGGATTGTTGATTTTAGATGAGCCGTGCGCAGGTCTTGACCCGGCCGCGAAGGTACGATTTCTGGATGATTTGTCTCGTCTTGCAAATCGTAACGATGCGCCTACCATGATATTTGTCACTCATCATATAGAGGAAATAGATTCCTGGATTAATCATGTGATGGTTCTTAAAAGCGGTAGTGTTCTTTCCTCTGGTTTGAAGAATGAAGTTCTTACAACAGATGTATTAAGCAAAGCGTTTGATATGGACATTTTCGTAAAAAAAGAGGGACACAGGTATTATATCAGATCGCATTCCTGATATTTTGTTTCTCAAATTTGAAGTTGGAGTTTTAATTATTTATATGCAGTAAAAGGGCGAGGAGGCGGCTCCGGCTGGGGGGGAGACCGGTGTACCACACTGCCTCGCCGAGGTTCGTAAACTGCTTATTCAGCAATATTTGCTTCTTATTCAAAAAACTAAAAAACTGTCTATAAGTTCAAATTGATAATTAATAACTTTCTACCAGTAAAGGTAGATAAATAGCAGGGCACACAAACAAACCCCCTAATAATGCTCATTTACCATTATTAAAATTATTATATAGAATTATGCAAAAAAAGCAAGAAAAAAAAAGGTATTTTGTATTTCTATAGTGATTTTTTCAAATAAGTTTAGTACGGCTGTATTATGTCATCATCCATGTCGTTTTTACTGGAACATATTAAATTCTATAGAAATGTTTTGTATAATTTTCTAAAATCAGGAAATAATATAAAAATTCTACTCATATAATTTTATACTGGAAAAATTCTAATATCTTGATATTTTAAGATATGTTTTTAACAAGAAAAAATTTTTGGAATATCGAACTGCTGTAAGATGAATAAAATATCCGAAAGAATCAAGCGTGTGGAAGAAAATATCTGCTCCGCCTGTTCCAGGAGCGGCAGAGATCGAAATGAAGTGAAACTCGTCGTTGTGACAAAATCAGCTTCATTTGAAGCTGTTTTAGAAGTTCTTAAACTCGGAATAACTGAATTAGGTGAAAATCGTGTGCAGCAGCTAAAAAAGGTTGCAACTCAATTGACGGATACTCTTAAAGACAGCGATCCTGAAATATTGAGAAGAATCAACTGGCATATGATTGGGCATCTTCAGCGAAATAAGGTGCGTCAGATATTATCTTCAGTTTCTCTTATTCATTCTGTAGATACACTTCGTTTGGCGGAAGAAATCAACGCCGGAGCTAAAAAGATGAATTTTCGCCCGAAAATACTTCTTCAGGTCAATACATCCAATGAGCCGCAAAAATACGGCGTTCCTGTCGGTGCTGCTGTTCATCTTGCCGAGCAGCTTGAAACCTTGCCAAATGTGGACCTGGTTGGATTAATGACTATGGGCCCTCTAACTCTCGATAAAAATGTAGTTCGTTCCTGTTTTTCCCGTGCCTCGGAGTTATTTTACGAGATGAAGGGCGAGAAAATTGTTGGTCCTCATTTTACACAACTTAGTATGGGTATGAGTTCCGATTACGAAATAGCCGTCGAGGAAGGAGCTACTATTCTTCGAATCGGTTCTGCAATCTTTGCGGGATAATTAAAAAAACAAAAAAAATTACAAAGTACCTCCCAAAACAAGCCGAAAATTAGCTTATAAACTGTGATTTGCTGCTATTAATCAATGATATTAAATATAGTCTCATAATACATTGATGATTTGGGGAATAAATGGCAAATCAAAGCCCTATAGAAGTAAGGGAAAGATTGTAATGGATAAAGTTGAGTTACTCAGCACGATTGATTTGGGAAATACTTATACAGATGTATTGTATCTCACAAATCAAGAACGGATTCCGCATGAGATTAGAAAGCTGTTCAAACAAAAAAAAGTCTCATATCGCATTCTTTCTATCGATAATTTCTCAGATATTCGCGGCAATCTCGATTTTATCGGAACTGTTGTTGTAGATATTGATAAAGCTGATTTCTCAAATCAAATTGTCCGTATTATCGAGACTCTTGAAATCAAACATATTGGGGTTATATTAATCACAGAAAAACCTGAAGAACCTGTAAAAAGTTTCTCTTTATCACCAATAAAGCACAGTTTCACTATGAGTAAAGCCTTAGAATCTGTTTCGATCGATGATTTATGGGCAAGAATAAGTGTAAACCTCTCTTCTCGAAAAAGGTATTCCAGCATGTCTATAATACCAGCAACTCCACCAAAACAGGTAAATACTATTTACAAAAACAAACTTGCTGAACAGTTCGCATCTACAAAAACATTGGTAGAAAATCTGTCAGAACAGCTTCGTTTGGCAGGTCTTGTTCAAAAGGATTTTCTTCCTTCAACTCTACCGACCGATGATAGATTTCAGTGGGCTACATTTTTCATGCCGGCCGAGTGGGTATCAGGTGATATTTATGATATTGTACGCCTGGACGAAACACATATCGCATTCTATATCGCGGATGTCGTCGGGCATGGAATGCCTGCGGCATTGCTTACTATATTTTTAAAACAAGCAATGGTAATGAGAGAGACCATAGGCAATAATCACAGAATATTTTCACCGGCGGAGGTAGTGAAAAAACTCAATATTAGAATGGCCGCACAGAAACTTTCCGGCTACCAGTTTGCAACATGCTGT
>CAZMPL010000184.1:0-7207 GCA_964567805.1 uncultured Pirellulales bacterium
AATTCTATCTTAAATAGTTCAGTTTTCTGTCTTGACAATGGGTAGGGGTATATTATGCAATACTTTTGCAATTACTTCAGCTGCTTTATTGTTTGTTTCCAGTCCTTTATAATTTTTCTTGTCATCTTTAAAATCTTCGAATGGAGGATTGCAAAAGAATATTGTGGATTTTTGAGCCACCTTTTCTAAAACATCCTCTTCATAAATATCTGAATGTTGTATATTCCATCCATTGGTATTTGGTATATCCGCCAGAGTGAGTGCCAAGCGAGCAATTTCTTCGGCAAAGCTGTCTTTATCAATTCCAATTAAATGTTCTCTAAGATATTTATGTTTATCTTCTTCTTTACCTTTGTAAATAAGTGGAGAGCTTAATAATTTAGCTCCGGCAGTTAAAAAAGGCGCATGTCCACAAGCTGGCTCCAGCACAATCCTATCTTCTTGTGGAATATCTTCTATCCAATCAATGAGATCCCATACAATATAATTAACAAGCCATGATGGTGTGGCATGAGTCCCCAAAACCTTTCTTGTGGTTTTGTTTATGAGTGTATTTTCATAAACATAAGCAAGAGATTCTGTTGTGAGATGAGCAAAACTTGATACTGGCTCTACAATTTCTGTCGCAACTTTTTCGAATGCTTCACGTTGTTTAGCATTTGATATATCAAGTGATTCGAATGCATTATAATGCTTTTTGACTCGTTCAACCAAGTCATCAATGTTTGAGATTTTGAGACTTTTAAATCGTTCTACCTGTTTATCTTTTAATATCTTGGCTCCAATAAGCCAAAAAGCAGCTTGAAACAACCATTTATTAAATATGCTGTCTTCTTTGACTGTCTTGCAACCTTCTCGAAGTAATATGATAATTTTTTCTGTTAGGCTAGATAAATATTTACCTTCCTGTTCTTCGACAATTGACATTAAACCGAGATCGACAAAACTAAGTTGGTACTCTTTTTTCACACGCCCAATTGTTTTGGCTCTATAGATGCTTTCTGGTGAAAAATCTTTCTTATATTTTTTGAAAAATCCTGCTAATTTATGAGTGTCAACTTCTTCGTGAAGTATTACATTAATGCCAGAGTTTTTCCAGAATTGTAAGTTGCTGTCATCAAAAATTAACAGTACCGGACAGCCAAGGGATTGATAGGATGCTATCTTGTTTCCATTTAACTTGGTTTTATCAATTGCGGCAATGCAGGCAGTTGATGAATTATATGTTGACTGACTAAAACCAACTATTTCGGCAGTCTTGTTTTCTTTGCCGTCAAAATACTGATAGCTTTCTTTAAGCAGGTCATTTTTATATCCACAACTTTTAAGGCCAGACAGTATTTGACGTTGTATTTGTAACATCTCGAAATTAAGCCCTTTAAATCATTGAATTTCGTTTCCTGAAAGAATTTATCAGCTAAAAAATGAAGGTAACACATCCAAAGAATAAAATCAAGCATTTTCACATTGATAATATTGTAAGCATTTATGCTTATAATATTATAGCAGAGGTAAGATATGCGAAATATATTTCTTTTTCCGACATTCAAATATTTTTTATTTTAGCTGGTCAAGCTCATTTTCTATACGGGCGATATGGGAAAGAATTTCTTCGCGAGGAGCCAGGGACTGGAGTGCGTTCTTCAGTTTTTCGTCACGTAATGCATACGAAAGATGTGACAACAAATGAAGATGTGCCCGAATACTGGGGCTTACAATAGTGAACAGGCAAAATACTGGTTTGCGATCAATCGAATTGAAATCGATTGGCTCTTCCAGAAAGCACAGGGACATAATCGGTTTTGGTATATGCAGCAAAAGCGGATTCCTGACATGAGGAATAGCAATTCCCTCTCCGATACCGGTCGAAGCAAGTTCTTCGCGAGCGAGAAGTACATTGAAAAGGAAATCCTTGTCAACATCCGCAGGCAGGTTCATTAAATCGACAATCGATTTTAATGCCGAAGTTTTATCTTTAACTTTAACCTTATAATAAATTCCACCTGTTTTGATTGCATTGCCAAGATTTTCAAGCGTTATGCCTGCAGATTGCGGATCGCTGAAAATGTCGGTAGAAACATTTATACCATTAGTCATAGCCCAGTTAAGCACTTCTGCACGATTGAAACGATATTCGCCGTTAACCTGGTAACCCGGTAATGATTTTGAATCAATCCACTGATATACAGTCTTTTCGTTGACCGCAAATATCCTGGAAACGTCTTTTATAGTTAATTGCATCGAATTATTTCCTTAAAGATTATTTTGTATTGTATTTTCGTATTTACCTTCAAAAATTATATTCATTCTGCAGTTCTTACAATCGAACTCGAGCAGATAAATATATCGTTCATCGCGGATTTGTAAAGGGCCTTTTAACTGAACTTCAGAATTGACTTCCTTGAGACATGCACCAAGCTGATGTCTTATACAGTATTTTGTAGTCATGACAATTTTGCCCTGGATATCAGAAATTGTTTCGAAAGCAGGTTCAGTTACAATTGTACCATGACGTTCATAAAATCGCTTTGCGTTTTCATTTAATACATTCGCATGGTAATCGAGTTCCTTTATAGGGTAGGGGACATTATTAGGAACGAAAACAGATTTCTGGACAGGATATTTTTCAAGACGAATTTTTGTCAGTTCGTTTAAGCATTCTCTTCTCAGATTATTTAAGACGCTTATCACGATAAAGCCCGGCTGAGCCGGATTTATATCAAGCTTTATCACCTTGTATATCGTATCTCCCGTACGTAAAAGTTGTTTATTAATCTGTTCGAGAACTTTTGACGAATCCTTCGCAGGTTCGTATGGTACATCCATACATTTCTTAGCATTATTTCCGTCTTCATCTATAACAGAAAGACAGATACGATTATTTTCCTGAACGAAATCCATTTTAATATCGATTTTTCGCAGGGCTGATAATTTATTAAGTATCCTGTCAAACTCGATATCAAAATTACGATAAAGCAATGTCCCTACGGCTATTTCCTTTATCTTGGTTGGATAAACTTTTCCGTTAATTATATTATTTACTCTCAATCCGGACAATTTACTATGCTTATTGAAAAAGCACAAGCCGTCACCATTATGCAAATCGCTGCAATCCGTTCTGAAGTAATTTTGTTTCACTTCAGTGACAGTTCCGACAGGCTGGCCAATCGATTTTTGCGTATCAATTGAAGCTATTTTGGAATCCCTGCCGTGAAGAAAATATTCAGTGTATCCTCTGTTAAACGTTTTCGATGAATCAGGTGTAAACATGAATTCACATTTGCCTGAACTCGTTTTCCTGTAATTCTTGTTTGTTTTTATGAATTCATCTATAGAGGTTCTGTATGAAGCTACGACATTTTTAACATAATCTATTTCTTTGTATCTGCCTTCAATTTTAAATGATGTCACTCCAACGGCAGCCAGTTCGGGAATCGATTGGGAATTATTCAAATCCTTAAGCGAAAGCAGGTATTTATTTTTGATTATAATATTACCTTCGCCATCTATAAGATCATAGGAATGACGGCACGGCTGAGCGCATACGCCTCGATTGCCGCTCCGTCCTCTTGTTGCTTTGCTCATGTAGCATTGCCCGCTATAGCAAACACACAACGCTCCATGGACAAAACACTCCAGTTCGACTTTCGTATTCTTTCGTATATCAGCAATTTCTTCGAGTGACAATTCCCTTGCAAGTATCACTCGCTTGAACCCGACTTCTTCGAGGAATTTAACCTTTTCGACTGAGTCGTTGTGCATTTGCGTACTTGCTATCAGGGGAACAGGAGGGAGTTCCATTTCGAGTAAACCAAAATCCTGAATAATCAAGGCATCTATTCCATAATCGTATGCTTTTTTTATAATATCCAGAGCTTCAGGTAATTCCTCATTTGTCAGGATTGTATTAAGTGCCATATATACTTTGGCGTAATACTGATGAGCATATCCGACAAGACGCTTAATTTCCTCAAGACTATTACCAGCTTCGGCTCTGGCACTGAATTTTGGTGCTCCGATATAAACGGTATCAGCGCCGTGATCAATCGCGGCTATTCCAAGGTCAGCGTTACCGGCTGGTGCTACAAGCTCAAGAGGTATTGTCATAAATTCATCCAAATCAAACATAGTTGTAAATCTGTAAAAATACTATTTTACATTATTTTTCATCTTTTTACAACTTTCTGTCCAATTTGCGATAACTAATTGCTTTGGCGATGTTTTCGGAGGCAACATTTTTGAAACCAGTCAATTTATATATATCAACAACATTTGTTATATGATATTGTAATTAAAACCTTATACCTAATAGACCGCCATCGTCAGTTGCGTCACTTAATTTCAGAATGGCGTATCTATCAAAATCAAAGTTTTTACTGAAATCTTCCCATGGTATCGTGTCAGAATTCATTGTGCAAATATATTGAAAATTTAAACGCTCTGATTCTCGCGAGGCTAACTCCAATGCCATAGCTTTCTGTCGTTCATCAACATCTGCAAAAAGAATGCTATCATGAATAAGGAATCCTGGAGATGGTTGACGCTTTGCCCAGATTTGTGCAAGTGTTAAATCATAGCAAAATATTTTCATGTTGCTAATGCCGTGACTTCCAGACCTCTCAATTGTTACACCAAATTTAAAACCAGTTTTAGATACATCGATTGAAAGTACACCAGATGCTTCATAAAGAGCTTCTGAATTTGAATTAAACAGTAAAATTGTTTTTTCTTTTTGTAACTTTCGTTCTGTTAAATCGGTGCTTGCTTGCTGTTGAAGGAGTTCTAATTCAATCCTGATTGAACTTTTACCTTGCTCGAACTTTTTTATATTTTCTATCTTGAATGTTAAATCTCTTATTTTCGCTACTGTTTGCTGATGATAATTCTGTAATTGAGTATATTCAACTAAAGCACCATGTTCCTTTAGAATTAACATGAGTTCTGTACGCTTTGAAGACAGATCAAGTACTTGTTGCTCATTATTTATAATCTGAGCTTCTATCCTTTCCATTTCTGCTTTTAAGAAGTTTTTTCTATTGGCAACAACTTGTCGATGAAAAGACAAAACATCATCGATTCTTTTCGTTACAAGGTCTGGAAGTTTCAAACCTGCTTCTGCGTAAACCATAGCCACAGATTCTGGAGCGGCGTCAATTTCTTCCTTTATGGCATCTTCATAATATTTAAGAAGCCTTTTGTTGCTAATGTTATCATTAACCAGTTGATGTATTCTTTTTGTAAATTCGTTTGATTCTATTTCAATATTGTTATACTGGGGATGAACTTTAAAAATTCTTAAGTTTTCCTCTTCTTCTTTCGCTTGAGATTCAAGTCTTACTTTTAAAGCTTCTAGTTCTCCTATTGTTCCGATCAGATTTTTTAATATACCTGTTTGTGCGGCTTCCTTAATTTGATCAAGAAGTTTTCCTCTATCTTTCAAATCTTGCCATTTTGAAGCATATTCCCAGCCTAATCCCAAAAGATATGAATTATTGACTTGTTTATCCCATTCAGATTGATTTTTAAAATGCTGGAATGGATCAAGGAAAGCTCCGTTATGGCCGTTACGTCTGATAAAATAAGAAATCAGACTTCTAAAAGTAGGTACATATTTTATATCGCCAAATTCAAAACTTAAACCAAACAGTAAATTTCCTAACAACTTATTCCAATCATTTTTAGACAGTACATTTGCTCCTGTCTTTTCATCTATATAGGATTTAACTGGCCATCCAGAACAATCACCATCAATTAAGATTTTGTTTTGTTCCTTAGTATTTCTTGTTACGGCGTATCTTCTTCCTGCTATATCGAGCTCAATTGTAAACGACCAATCATCAAGTTCTTTCTTTTTAAGAGTTTCACCTTTATTAGCACCGAGACAAAAATGTATAATCTCGATAAGAGTAGATTTGCCAAGACCATTTCTCGAAT
The DNA here is from genome assembly GCA_964567805.1 of uncultured Pirellulales bacterium. Classification (GTDB taxonomy): domain Bacteria; phylum Planctomycetota; class Phycisphaerae; order Sedimentisphaerales; family Anaerobacaceae; genus JAFGPS01. The sequence continues at coordinate 5,935 of CAZMPL010000184.1, forward strand.
CTTTCTTGGTAGATTCCTTCGTGCGTTCTGCCAAAACAACATTAAATCCAGGTTTAAACTGTACAGTTTTAAAGGAAGGTTTATCACTCTTAACTGAATAAATCACTTTACTATCCTCCTAAGTAAACCATCCTGAAATTCAACTGCGCCAATCATAAAAAGAAAATCAACGCCTAATGTAAATCTTTCAAAAGTTGTTATCTCCGGTAATTGGCGGGTTCTCAACCATAGAGAAGATACCGTTCTCTCGGATTCAATGTTTTTCAATAAAATTGCTCCTACACCTAATAGTGAATTGGATAATTTGATGTGTTTTGTGGGTAATATCATTTTTCAAATACCTCACAAGCTTCAAAAAGATATATTAAAACAGCAAGTCCTGCTGAACGTTGTGCTTGTGTTTTCATACCTTGTTGGGCGAACTGACACATTAAGTCAAACAACTCATCTCCTTCAATTCCTTTTCGTCTGAACTTATAATATTGTTCAAGAAAACCAGATTTTAATTTTTCTGGAAACTTTTCTTCTATTTTAACTTCTTGTTCAATAAATGCACGAACTTCTTGACTTACTGATAATCCCATAATAATTGTAGCTCTCGAAGTTTGTGTAAGTTTGTTTTTCTTAATTTTGTCTTCTGGAGATATCACGGAAAACTCTTCTGATGGATTCTGTGGTTGAAACATAGAAATCCAAGCAGTAGCGCGAGCTAATTCAGGAAATCCAACATCTGAGAATGCATTATTCATTGCTACACGGACTTTTTTTTCATGTTCAAGTTTTATTTTTTTGAGTTTTTCAACAGTGAATTCTTCAATTTGTTTATCTATCTGCGTATGATGATCATTACACATATAAATTAAATTATTGTAGTGATTACGTTGTTCTTCGGTCATTGCAGGATTGTACCTTGCTGCAGTAGAATGCTCTCCTTCAATGTGTGCCGCAACACCAATGTTAACAGGATTCCCTGAATTCCCATCTTCTGTTAAATCACGACCACATCCTATGAATGCACATCGATTTCCACTACGAAATGCTAATAGAAGTTTAGTTGGGTATGTTGCACTCATTATTTCGTATCCTTGAACCTATTATTTTTTATCTCTGCCATTTTGTTATTATCATAAAAACTTCAACATAACACACTATCCGCGAAAAAGATTAAAATATCAATTCTAATAAATAAAATCAACTGTTTTTAAGATTTACAAATATTTTTCTTTACTTTCATTTATAATTTTTTCCCACTTTACAACTTTTTCTTTTCCAT
>CAZMPL010000185.1:0-5307 GCA_964567805.1 uncultured Pirellulales bacterium
GGGTGCGTGATAACGCACCAAATAAAACTAATGAAATGGTGCGTTGTCACGCACCTCCTTGGGAGCCCGAGGGGCCTACATTCTACGCTGTACGCTATACGCTGATGTTTTTACTCGATTCCAAAAATCTCGAGCCACTTTTTTGTTTCGCTTTCACTCAAGCCCTGTCTCTTGCCGCCGGGTTCTTTTTTGGATCTTTTCTTATTAAGTTCCTTATTAAGAAACACCTAACGTAATAATAGGTGGTTGTCCCCGTTAAAAACATTATTAATATCTTGATTATAACCATCACCATCCGTTACTCCATCAGCTCCATAGCTTATTATTTCGTGTTTATTCTGATCATAAATAAATAATCTTCCCCATGGATCAAGCAATTGTTTTTCCTTCAAATACGGTCCAGCCCAGCCTAAAAGACCGGGATCTTTTACAAAATCATCGAGACTGGCAGGATACTTAGTCGTATTCAGTAGGAAACTATCCATAGCAGCTACTAAGGTTGCTATTTGGGCTTTGCAAGCATACCATTTTACCATACCTGTATCAGGTTTTTCAATTTCTACCTTCGTATTTTTGATATTGCTTTCTATTGTGCCTTCGAACTTCTCGATTTTGTTAGCAAGAGCTTCAATTCGCTCATTTAACTCTTTTAATTTCTCCTCATCTACCTTTGTATTTTTGATATTGCTTTCTATTGTACCTTCGAGCTTCTCGATTTTGTTAGCAAGAGCTTCAATTCGCCCATTAAACTCTTTCAATTTCTCATCATCACTTTTACCTTTACAGCTTATTAATATAACACTAAAAATCGTTAAAATGGATAAAAAGGCAATAATTGATTTTAGATCCTTCATTGTTTTTCTCCCAATAAATTATTAAACTGACATTTCCCATTTAACATTTTAAAAAAAATAATTTCCTATACTTTAACGAATTTTTTGAAGTCCTTCTAATATAAAGACGTCAAAACCACGATTTCGTTTCAAATATTTTCAAAAAAACTGAACAATAATAAATTTTTGTTAAAATCTACTCTCAGAGCGTCCTTTTTGCTTTCACCCATTGGATTCTCCAGTTTCAGATGGTATAAAATGGCTTTTGATTAGTCTCCATACTTTATACTACCATTTTCCAGTTTATATGTCACTAACTATCTGAGAAATCCGATGTTAATTAGTGTTTCAATCTTATTTTACAATTAGGCAGAAAGGCCTCTAATTTAGCGAATGCCGCACTTTAATCGTAGAGCGTACAGCGTTACGTTTAGATTTTCGCTATACGCTGTACCCTAAACGCTTTACTCGATTCCAAAAATTTCGAGCCACTTTTTTGTTTCGCTTTCACTCAAACCCTGTCTTTTGCCACCGGGTTCTTTCTTTGGTCTTTTCTTATTCAGTTCCTTATTGAGAAACACCCAGAACTCGTCGGATTTGACCGACGCGGCTTTTCTAAGATGAGCCGCTTTGCGCAATCTCCTGTCGCTGCTGACGATTATAAGTCTTTTCGGTGATGTGTCCGCTGTTATTTTATCTTCAATAATCGAATCCGCGTCTGTGCGAATATCTGAAAAGAAAACCTCAAGATTGCTGAAGTTATCGTATGCGTGTTTATCTCGCGGCCCGGTTCCATCGAAAACCAGTTCACCTTTTTGCCCTGTAAGCTGAAAGAAATTATTTATCAACCGACACATTTGCACGTCTGTTACAGGCGCGAAAAGCTCGTCCAGCTTGAGAATTGTATGCAACAAATTATAGCCGTCAATTATGTACATCTTTAAAAATTTCTAAATTCTAATTTTCCCTTTGGGATGGCCAAGCCACAAAATCTCCCATGGAGCCCGAGGGGCCTAAATGTATGGAAGCACAAAGCACTAAACTCTAAATTCTAAACAAATACAAATTACCGAATATTAATTGTTTTAAACATTTGAATTTTAATAATTTGATATTGTTTAGAATTTAGAAATTAGATTTTAGAAATTTATCTTTACTTGCTTAGTGCTTCCTTGCAATATCTAATTTCGCCCTGCACAATGGTTTTTTCTACTTTTCCTTTAACTTCCCAGCCGTGATATGGACAGTTTTTGCTTTTCGAGACAAACGAATTTATATCAATTTTATATTTTGTTTGAGGATTAATTATCGTGATATCGGCCTGCTTACCGACTCCAAGAGTTCCTTTGTCTATCCCGATTGTCCTAGCGGGCTTTTCAGTCAATAAGCTGATAAGCCGCGGCCAATCCAAAATCCCCGGCTCGACAAGAGCTTTTACAAACAGCGCCAAAGCGCATTCAAGTCCTACTATTCCAAATGGAGCGGCTAAAAATTCCAGTTCCTTTTCGCTTTGCAAATGCGGTGCGTGGTCAGTGACAAGAGCATCTACAAGACCATCGGCAATCGCCTGTTTGAGAGCATCGGTATCTTTCCGTGTTCGCAAAGGCGGATTCATTTTATAATTCGTATCATATTCGGAGCAATTTTCTTCAGTCAAAAGCAAATGGTGCGGCGTAACTTCGCATGTCACCGGCAGAGAATCCTTTTTCGCAGTCCTTATCAATTCAACTGAACCAGCGGTTGAAATATGCTGAGCATGATAGCGAACTCTCTGTTCGGGTAATTTTTTAACGAGCTGTATGTCACGCCATAGCATTGCTTCCTCCGCAAGCGGGTCAATTCCCGGAAGACCGAGAATCGTAGAATAATAACCGGAGTTCATTACGCCGTTTCCGGCAATCTTGTCGTCCTGGCAATGCTGTGCGATAAAGACATTTAACATGCTTGCGTATTTCAGAGCGCGGAGCATAACTGAAGGGTCCTGTACGCCGTGACCATCATCGGTAAAACCGACCGCCCCTGCTTCGGACATGAAACCCATTTCGGCAAGTTCTACGCCCGCGAGTCCTTTTGTAATCGCGCCCATTGTATAAACGTGCGTTTTTCTCGCCTGTCTTGCTTTGCGGTGGATATATTCGACATCGGTTTCCGTTTCTATGACCGGTTTCGTATTCGGCATACAAACGACTGAAGTATAACCGGCCGCGACTGCCGCCGCTGAGCCGCTCGCGATTGTTTCTTCCTCTTCGTCACCCGGCTCGCGGAAATGCACATGAATATCAATCAGGCCGGGCGTTACCAGTTTGCCCGTTGCGTTGATGACATTCTGAACGTTTTTCATGACGTTACCCACTTCAGCGATTTTTCCGTTAGAAACAAGAACATCGCAAACCTTGTCAATTTTATTCGCCGGGTCAATCACCCTGCCGTTTTTTATTAATAATTCGGTATCCATAGTTTTATTCTCTCACAAGCAATAAATCCGTTTATTATTATATCTACAATGCGATTCCCTAATATTATGAAGTACGATGTTTAAATAATGTGACTGTATTAGAATTTGTGTTTGAAACGCGGATAAATATATTCGCTTTTTCATTTTTCCTTTGTCACCATTGAAGCCTGGTTTACAAGAAATAATACGGCCATTCTTACGGCTAAGCCGTTTTTCACCTGATCGAGAATTACACTGTTTTTCCCGTCTGCCACTTCGCTTTCAATTTCCAGTCCCCTGTTAATCGGGCCAGGGTGCATTACCAGTATATCAGGCTTGGCTTTTTGCATACGTTCGACAGTCAAACCGAAATAATGCGAATATTCCCTAATCGATGGGAACGGGTTTCCGCCGAGTCTTTCGAACTGAATACGAAGCATATTAATCACGTCAACTTTTTCAATCACTTCGTCAAGCGAGTAGCTTACTTTAACGGGCAATTTTCTTACCTGCGAAGGCATGAGAGTTGGCGGCCCGACAAATGTCACTTCCGCCCCGAGTTTTGTCATTGCCCACATGTCACTGCGAGCGACTCTCGAATGAGCGATGTCACCGACTATGGCAATCTTGAGACCTTCGAGAGAGCCTTTTTTCTTGCGGATAGTATAAGTATCGAGAAGTCCCTGCGTCGGGTGTTCGCAATATCCATCACCCGCGTTAACTACAGATGCCTTTATGTTCCTGCTTAAAAAGCTCGGTGCACCTCCGGCGTTGTGACGAATCACTACAATATCTATCCCCATAGCTTCGAGGTTTCTGGCCGTATCGAGAAGAGTTTCGCCTTTGCTTACAGAACTGCTCTTTTGAGTGAACTCAATTACGTCCGCGCTTAACCTGTTGGCGGCTAAAGTAAAACTGTTTCTCGTCCGTGTACTATCCTCGAAGAACAGGTTCACGACAACCTTGCCGCGTAAAGGCGGTGCTTTCTTGATGGACCTCGTACTGACCTGCTCGAATCCGGTTGCGGTATCGAGAATATACGTAATCTCTTCGGCACTCAACTCTCTTAAACCGAGCAAGTGCTTGCGTTCCCAATTAAACTGTTTTGTTTTTCTCATAAAAGCCATCTTTTTTCAAACATCCTTATTTAATGACGACTTCATCTTTTCCATCCGACTCGACAAGATGGACATAAATCATTTCATCAGGTTTTGCATCCGCCTTAAACCCGGAATAATCTGCCTGAATCGGAAATTCACGCCCATTTCTATCAATAAGTACAGCAAGTCTAATGGCCTGCGGCCTGCCCAAGTCAATAAGAGCAGTCATCGCAGCACGAGCCGAGCGACCAGTATGTAAAACGTCATCTACAAGTATTATTATTTTATGGTCAATATCAAAACGGATTTCTGTTGTACGTACATCAGGCTGTGAGGCATTCTCAGGGAGATTCAGGTCGTCACGATACAACGTTATATCAAGCGTGCCGCAGGGTATTTCTTTTTTGAGTTTCCTGGAGAGCATTGACGCAAGCCTCTGTGCCAAAACTTCTCCCCTGCTGCGAATTCCTATTACGGCTATTTCCTGACCGCTGGGAATCTTACTGACGATATCATTAGTTAATTGCCTGAGAATATCATTTATCCGTTCAGAATCCAGAATAATTTTCATAGTCATATTAAACCTTAATAATAATATCCCTTAATATTTTCAGAAGTATAACATTTCCGAACATCAATGGCAAGTTTTATCAGGAACTTATATTTTATGCAAATTTAAGGGCTCAGGTCATATTTTTTATATGCATGTATATTGACATACCTGTGTAATTCTCTAAAATATCCGCTATGCCAAGAATCGCAAGAATAGTTGTGCCGGATTTACCTCATCATATTACCCATCGTGGTAATAACAAACAGGATATATTCCTTGTCGAAGACGACAGGCATGCATATCTCGATATTCTGAAAGAAAATAGCGAGAAGTACGGATTGAATATCCTGGCATATTGTCTTATGCCAAATCACATACACCTCGTAG
>CAZMPL010000185.1:5317-7174 GCA_964567805.1 uncultured Pirellulales bacterium
CCCGAGCAGGAAGACTCGCTCGCCATGGCAATCGGACGTGCGGATTTCCGATATACACAATACATAAATAACATGCACAAAAGAACCGGCCATCTATGGGAAGGAAGGTTCTATTCGTGTGTTTTAGATGAAAAAGGATTCTGGCTCGCGTCTAAATATGTCGAGTTGAATCCCGTCAGGGCAAAAATATGCCGCCTTCCATGGCGATACAAATGGTCCAGTGCCGCCGCTCATACCGGCGAAAAAGACAAACACGAGCTTCTTGACCTTAAAAAATGGAACAAAATGATATCTGTCAGGGAATGGAAAAAAGAACTTGCCGGCGGAATCGACCTTGAACAGATTAGCAAACTTCGCTTGCGTACGCACACGGGCAGGCCGCTCGGTACTGACAGCTTCCTGAGCAAACTCGAAAAACTTCTCGGAAGACGTGTTCGAGCATTACCTCACGGCAGACCAAAAATAAAGCGAAAAAAGTAATTGATGTTTATAAAAAAGGAGCCTTTACGAAAAATATGACTTTGTCATTCCGCACTTGTTGCGGAATCCAGTAGGGAATAACAATCGTGTATATTTTACAGAAAAACCAGCAAAGTAATATTTTCCTGTAAACGGTTACAAAAAATACTAGTATTGATTTTCAGCTTTTATATGTTATCATAGTTTCAGGGATAGTTATGCGGATTTGCAGTTTTGAGCATTGTCCCTGAAAAATGATATTATAGCAGGTAGTATTTATTTGCGAGTAAAGTATATATATTTGTTGTGGAGATATCTTTTGATATACCAATGTATATTAAAGGAGATATTTAATCAATGAAGAGATTAACACGATCTTTAGATACTGGTGGCTGTCCCCATATTATCCCATTGAAAAATGAACAGAATGTTTTAGGTGAGCAGTATGATTAAACTTTACATGTATATCCTTACAATTATTGCAAGATTGATCTCTATTATTGGCTATATTAGTGCTATAGCTATCGTTCTTATTCCATTAGGTTTTTACAGGCTAATACCGGATTCATTTGAATTACCTCTTGGAGATTTTAAGGGAATAACAGTCGATTTAAAGGGAAATATATATTGTGGCCTACAAATGTCAGGAAGAATTCAAGTATATAATGCTAATGGTAAATATTTATATGGTAAATTCCTTGGCGAAAGTGATGTAAATCCTTTAAGAATGAATGTTAACAGTGATAACCAGCTTGAAGTAGTAACTTCAAATGGGAATTTGTATATATTCGATACAAACGGGAATCTATTAAGTAAAATAACTAAAGATACAAAATATTACGAGGAATTTGGAAAAACTGGTGAATATTATTATGATGATAAAACACACGACATAAAATACATAATTGTATCAAGGCAGTTCTATTTTTGGGGAAAACAGGTAGTCAAAATAGATTCGTCTAATCAGGAGAAGGTTATCATTAAAACTCCTTTTCCTCTATGTATGGTCATGAGTTTCTGGGAGACATTTATTTGGATTATGTTAAGCTCGATAATTTCCTTTATATTTGATAAAAAGTATCGAGACAAAAACTTAAAAAGAATTTCCAAAATGGAACAACAAATGCAAACAATAAAAGGTAATAATTTCTGGACGGCGGACGTTTTCAAAAAGTCACCAGAGGAAAAGAAAGAGTCCTGACACCATTTACTGATCCCCAGTTACAATAAATGTGACTGTGCCATAAAAATCAAAAATATAAAGGAGAATTAAAATGTATTCTAATGAAAAAGTTTGGCATAGAACAATTAAATATTGCATTTGTAGTTCTATTTTTTTAGGAGTTTTAATTATATTACAGATAGTTTCTGCTCAAGAACAGGTCCCTTTAACAATAA
>CAZMPL010000186.1:0-5599 GCA_964567805.1 uncultured Pirellulales bacterium
TCTCGGTGATTACAACAATAAATTCCCTTCGGCATGGTTATCTCTGGTTGCCAAGGAAGTACCTGTGAAGAGTTACACGCGTGAATGCAGATGGCACGATGCTATGTATCCGCCGGATGGACCATTAGTTTATTACTTCAAGGAAAAGAAAATGGTTTTGTGCCCGACTTTTCAGGTTTGGTGTAAAACATATGCGGCAGGTCATCCGGAACATACGAAACCTAGGCCCACTATACCTATCGTACCACAATACAGCTATAGTATGAATGGTATGCTTGGCAGCGGTGCATCAGATACTGGAAATCCTACCCCAAATATGTATGGTGGAAAAGCTATTATGTTAAGTGAAGTATCACGAAATAACGCACAGGTCTTTTTCTTTGCTGAAGAGAATATGTGGTTGAGAGACGGTAATATACACGTATTAAATGATAATGCTTTATGCGGGACGGGAGATGACTGGTTTGGTACATTCCATGGTACTTCTACCGCAAATAAAGATAAGGGCACGACTAACGTAGTATTCTTAGATGGCCATGTTGATTCTGCAAAGTCAGGTTTAACAGATCTTGGAGCTACAGTTAAAGATGGCATGGAGTATGGTCGTTTTGAAAAATTCACATGGACGAAGAAAACGGCTCCTAAATTTAATTAAGGTAATAAATTCGTACATTTTAATTTACCCAGCAGGTTGAGTATTAATTCTGAGTATTTTTCATAAGCCTATTGTTTTATAACAATAGGCTTATTTTTTTTACATTAAAAATGTTACATTTCATTTTTATTAATTTCAGTTTTTTCAAGTGACTCTTTTTGTTGGATTTGTTTCTTGTCAGGTTCATTTAACAGCATGAACGAATTCAATTACAGAGTAATATTATCTATTAGCAATACTGGTAAATCATTACAATCCAATTGACGCTACAGATTGAGTAACCGGTAATCTTATTGTCGCGATTTCCGGGAAATGGTCGGAAGGGTATCTGCCTTTAATTCCACGAGAATCGATTTTCGAATCTATTACCTGGACATATTCACTAATCGAAATGTGGTCGATTTTCGGGCATTTCTTCGAACCTGTAAATTGATGGTATGTACCAATCTCTGATTTTTCCGGATGTACGTATTGCCATGTATTAATCATCGCCGCTAACGAATTCTGGTTCTTAATCTGCTCCAGGTATTTCATCGCGGGATTATCGATTTCCATATTAAAGTCACCCATTAAAATAAACGGGTCACTGGATTCTCTTTCTGCAATCTTTTTCGCGAGAAGACGTACGCTTTTTTCTCTTGAATGCTGCGACAAGTTATCAAGATGTACGTTATATACATAAAAACTTGTGTGAGTCGTTTTATCCTTTAATTGTATCCAACTGCAAATTCTCGCGAATAAATTTCCCCAGCTTTTGGAACCGGGCTTTTCTGGTTTATTCGAAAACCAGAATGTGCCGGAATCAACAAGGTCGAAACGGTCGTTTCTATAAAAAATCGCGCATGTCTCGCCGCTCTTTTTGCCGTCGATTCTTCCAGTTGAGTATTTGGAATATTGCGGCAATGCTTTTTGAATCTGCTGCAATTGTAAATCGATTCCTTCCTGCATCGCGACAACATCCGCGGCGTTTTTTACGATTGTTTCGATAACAATATTTTTCCTGTTGTTCCACTGATTAAAAGTCCAGCCGTCGAGCCACCATGCATGACCTGTTCGAATATTAAAAGTCATAGCTTTTATGCAATCTTCCTGTTCTGAGTCGAATTGTATATCACGGCTCATAGTCATGCTCTGTTGATTACAGCCTGATAAAAGCAATGTTAATGTCGCAATTGAAATTAATAGTATGTGATTTTTCAAAAGTCAATCTCCTCATTATTTTTAGTTTGGAGAATTCAGTTTTGTTAAATAATTCGTTTAAAAGCTAATACATACTTTTAAGCAGAGAAGAACTCTGTTTGTCAGTGGGATTAGCTCCAGTTTTGTGTAAATCGACAGAATAAAGATTGTTCTTAATGATTAATTTTTATAGAATATCCCCGAAGAAAGATTACAATTGAAATACTAATTCTCCTGCTGTATAAATTATATGTAATAAAAACACAGTAATATGATAATATGTTTATTTTTCTAATATTATCGGTTTAATTTTTTATACATGGTGCCTAAAGTAGTGATAGAAAATTTGAATTGTGCTTTAACAGAAAGAAAGCTAAGTTTGCGAAAACAAAGGGTGAAATTAAATATAGAATACAAGCGATATGTTATAGGACTCTGTGTCGCCGCGTTTTTTCTTTTTTCCAATTCAGGCTGTTGTCATAACGGCAGGCCTCGGCTGCGGCTTGGAGCTTATTTTGGTGCACCTCTTGGAATTGCATATCCGAATCCGGATAATCTTGGAAAACATAGTTATACGAACATGTGGGGGGAAAGTATCGGTTTGTTATATACATGTAAGGGGGGATTTATTGATTTAGGTCATGTAAGAGATTCTGCAGACCGTGCCGCGTATTGCTCCCGCTTGGCATATAAAAGCATTATCGAAGGTAAAAAAGAATTTTCTTTCAGGTTGATGGAGCCTTCAAAATATTCAGTCAGTATAAAATATCCAGAAAACTGGGACAGCCGGAATGATAAAGAAAAAATTGCCAGGGATATTTCTATTAATGTTGGCAAATATCTGGCTTATAACTCTATGGTATGGCATGAAATGATAACCTGGTACGGATATCGATATACAATTTTCTTTTCAGAGTATATTTCTTCTTTTTCATGGGAAGATTTATATTCTGATATTGTCGGAACTGAAATTGCCGGAAGGGCATTGGAGGAAGATGCGAACGATTACGATTCCGTAATGACAAAACTAATTGACGCAGAACTGAATCGTTTGAATGTTAAACCTGTTAGTATCGCAAGGAAAGCCGAGAAGAAAGTTAAAGGTAAATGGTTCGACGGTATAATTTATCCTTTTGCAAAGCTTAACAAAAGAAACTTCGATATCGGAATTGATGACGGATATGTCACTCCATGGTTAGTTCCCGGAATATGTGACAACACAGAACCGGTTTCTTATGCTGTACCGGGTAAGGATTTCCTGAGTGAATATGGTTTTAAGATAGACGTGAAGATTAAACCGAAAATCATGGTACAACACAAAATTCTTAAAGTTGCCTATCCGGATGGTAAGGGTAAATATATAGTACCTTCAGAGCATTTTCCTGTAATATTGAAAGATATTATTGAAAAAGAAAAGATAAGGAATGGGCCGCAGGTTGACTTGCCGAATTTGTAGCTTGTTTCCGTGCATAACTAATGATATGTATTTAATAAATAAAACAAACGCAGTAATTTGTGCTCTTATCTTAGTCCTCGGATTAAGCGGGTGCAGTCACACTCCAAATATAAGGAGAGGTTCCCTTGCGACAACTACACTGGGCATACCATTTATTCACCCAAGACCTCCTTTTCTCAATCCCGATAAATTAGGCTCGCATTCATATTTTCCAAATCCTTTCGAGAAAAACGGTATAGTTTATACTTGTGACGGCGGACATATTGATATCGCTCATGTCCGGGCTAATGCCGATGATACAAGGTTCCTTGTCAGAAAGATTTACAATTCTCTTATAGAAAACAAAAGAAAGTTTACATTCGGTTTGGCCTTCGAACAATCCTGGCATACTATTGAATTCACATATCCTGAAAACTGGCTAAAATTATCGCAGGAAGAAAGAGAGAAAATCGCAGGAGAGATATCTCTCGAAGCTGGCGCATATGTGACATTTCACGCAACCTTATGGCATGAGTTCATGTCGTGGTTCGGAGTTCGATTCGCAATTTTGGATCCTCAATTTAATTCAGCTTTTTCGTGGGAGGATGTTTATTCGAATATTCTCGGTGTGAAAATTGGAATCGCGGCTCTTGAAGATACAGAACACGGCTATAATAAAGCTGTTACAATAGCGATTAATAACGAGCTTGGTGACTTAAGAGTTCTTCCACGCAAAAAAGCTGTAAAATTAACTGAAACAATGCGTGGAAAATGGTTTAAGGGTACATTTGTAGCTGATATGATACGCAGGAATACTGATATAGGTATAGACGACGGCTTCGTATCTCCCGTACTTATTCCCGGAGCTTGTCAAGACGCAAAACCAAAGCTGATAGAAACCCCTAAGCTTGAAAATGTAAAGAAGACTGGTTTTGCAATAACCTATAAAATTGTTCCTGTTTATCTTGAGGGTAATAAAGTACTGAAAATCGCTCATCCGGAGGGAAAAGCTAAATTCATCGAACCTGCAAAGGATTACCCAAAAATGATTGAATATATAAACAAAAAGGCCGTCGAAAAATATCACTACGATATTGGTAGTAAGTGACAAAACAATCCTGAATTTCAATTCATCTCTGCTCGATGTAAATAAGCAAATTTGCGATATCATATTAATTAATCAAACTGACCGATTTCGTGTTGTCATGCTGAACAGAGTGAAGCATCTGGCTCTCGAATAAGAAGTCGCGAACGATACATATTTTACATTCGCAGGCCAGATCCTTCGTTTCACTCAGGATGACAACGATTTGTATGATGTTTATGTAAAAAACACTTATAGTATTATTAGGTTCTTAAACGGTCAGTATGAGTTAATTATTTTTATTTTTAAAAGTTACAACCAGAATAATCGTTACAAATTACCTTTATGTTGGAACTAATAGATGGACAACGAAATAGAAAATAAAAGTTAAGATTGGAATAATAGTTTTCGGTTTAAATAGCTTTACGATACAGGGCGTTCCTGTATCGCCCAGGATGGGTCAGCGAAAGAACCTTAATTTTGGTGATGTCGCTGACCTGTTTTTATCTCATAATATCTAATAAAAAAAAATAAAATTTTGTTAAAAATACGTAGTTTCCACAATAGACAAAACGGCTGAAGGGGAGTGTAATGAGAGATGTGGTTTTTCACATTTGTTTTAGCCCCTGCAAATTGAGATGACTCCTTCTGGCGGGGGCTTTTTTTTATTTACTTAGTAACATACACAACCACGCGGCGAGGAAGGCCCCATAATTACCTATCGCATAGCCCAAAAGTGCCATAAGAATACTAACTGGTACGAGTTTTTCATTATGATGTGACGCGACGACGGGGGCGCTGCCGGCTCCGCCAATATTAGCGGCACTTGCTATTGCGGTCGAATGTATATCGACTTTAAGAATGTAAGCTCCAAGCAGGCAGAAAAAACCGTGAATAAAAATCCATATATAACAAGCCAGGATAAACCAGCCTGTGGAAGCGTTAAGTTTCGATACATCAGCTTTTGCACCCATATTAGCGACGAAAATATAAACAAGAGCCATTGCTAACTCATGACTTGCGGGAATATTTCTCGCCGGTGTCATTGATAGAATAATGCCCATCGTAGTGATTAATAAAATTCTATATGTAGAAGCGGTCCATACCGGCTTAAACTCGGGTATAATATTAGCAATACTATCCGCTATCCAGACGCAAATAAATCCTATTAAGAACAGGTACAAAAAATGCCGCATTTTTACATTTTCTATTATCTGTTTTGTCACGGTTACTTTTTCAAGCATTT
>CAZMPL010000186.1:5609-7139 GCA_964567805.1 uncultured Pirellulales bacterium
CGATTCGTTTTTTATCCACTCTAACAAAGCGATTGAAAACTCCGGCGAAGCTTTTCGAGCCTAATAAAATCGGCAGCCAGATTATATATACGAGATTGTCACCGATAATTGCAAGGCTGGTTTGCTGCGTTTCGGCTTCTATGCCTTTTGCTACAGCAGCCATATTACCAGTTCCGCCAATCCAGCTTCCTGATAATACGCCGAACGCTTTCCACGAATCCTCCGGAAGTTTATTTTTTACAATAAGAAATGAAATCACCGCTCCGACAATTACGCCGAGTGTGCCGAATAGCATTACGAAAATTCCTCTGCCCATAATTTTTATTGTCGAGGTAATATTTACTCGCAAAAGCATGAGAACCAGGAACATAGGTAACACCATATCGTTAAACCAGCCGTAAAGGTCAGCTTTACACGGTATAATATAAGTGTTCGAAAGAATAGCCGGGATGGCATAAATGAAAATCAAAGGCGGCAGATAATTAAATAACTTCCATTTGGTTTTATCTTCGAGAAAGAAGAACAAAGCGCACACACCGGATAGTATAGTTAAGATTCCGGCCGGACTTGTAATCAAAGGTTCAGTCATAATTAGCCTTAAATATTTCACTTACTACATATCGTTTTCCTATTTATATTTCAATATTATTTTAAAAAGCTTTAGGCAAAAAATATAGTAATTTCCTTATTGACTGAAAAATGTACAGGAAAATATAATCGTATCCATGATTCGTAAGTATTTCATTTCGTTAATATTTGTATTTATACTAACGCAATCTATTTATGCGCATAAACCTGTTTGGAGTGATAAATCCGCCGCTGACAGCAAAAACGCCATAGCTCTAATTGATCCGAATATTTCTCAGGTTGTTTACCGCAATCTGCCGGCCGGACCTAATCAAATCTGGAGTACCTCGACCGCTTCTGCCAGGTTCAAACTTTATGTTCAAATTGGTGTGCCTGTTATTGAACGCTTGAAAAATTTCAGGCCTAATTTAGCTATCGTGGGACATGGTTTGCCAAAATCAAATTTATCGTTTCCAATACCGGATAACTATGGTGCGTCTGTAATTGATACTAATTCGGTTGAACCTCGTTTTTTTCATGAACCTTTTACTGGTACTGACTCATGGATTCTTGAAAGCAAAACGATTGAATTGCCGCAATCCGGAACCTTTTATGTAGTTGCTTTCGATCCGAATCAGTCCGGCGGAAAACTCTGGATATCGGTCGGTAAAAAGGAAAAATTCGGTTTGGCTGATATACTGAATATGGGACAGACTATACAACTGGTCAGAAATTTTCATGAAACGGATAATATTATAAAGGCTGATCCGAATAATCAATCGAACGATAAACAATAAAACCATTGTAACCGTTCACACATATCAAATATATAAGGGATTGAGATTGAGGTGTTCGATGTCGTCTATATAGGACTCGCCTTTAACAAAAAAACTATGGGTGGCAGTCTCAAACGCAGTTTCTCGTGCTTCGTAGCGAATTACTTCGCAGAGTAGCAGGGGATGG
>CAZMPL010000187.1:0-7133 GCA_964567805.1 uncultured Pirellulales bacterium
TATCGCCGGTCTTGTTTTCTTTTCAAGGAAAAAGAATCTCAACAAAACTGAATAATTTAAGAATCACAAACAAATCCTCATAAAAACGGATTTTGTGTATGGACAGCCACGAGTATATGCCAGTGACATTGTTTAATTATCAGTTATATAATCAGTAAAAAGCGTTTTCAATGGTATATAGTTGTGATATCGTTATACTTATTCGAAACCGGTTTCTGAATAAAGATTAGATATTTCTGCAGCATTTAATGAGCCTTCATAGATACGGAAGTCATCTATTCGTCCATTTAGATAAGGATCGGAGTATTGTGACTTGCCGATATAGTTTTGCGTGGTAATTCCAAGAGAGTCCGGATTTAGAGTCATATTGCTATTGCGGCCGACTTCAACACCATCAACATAAATAATACCTGTGCCATTATTATATGTAACCACGACATGAACCCATGAACCGGATGAAAGAGGGGCGTTGCCATTTATTTTCTGTTCGCCGCCTGAGCCGCTTTTGGTAATAGCAAAACGTATCGTATTTGTACCGCCGCACTGAGGAGTTAAAAACATGTTTACAGAAGTGCTGCTGCCAAAATCAAATATACGTGACCAGGTACTCGTTGTATTAAGATATACCCACGCCGAAATGGTAAAGCTATTCAGACCGTCAACAACTCCAGATGGTAAACTGACATAGTCATTGCTTCCATCGAGCCTCACTGAATTGCCAAACTTTCCGGTTGTCCATGTGGGACCATTAACAAGTGTGCCATTCCATGAATTACCAGTTGAATCATTAGCTGTTGTGCCGCGTCTTTCGTCGAACTTGAGGTACGCACGCATCCTGGCGGGTGCAGTTGTGAAGGACCAAACCTGGCCGGGACAAACACTGGAATAAGCTATCTCGTCTATGGACCAGTAATAAGTTGTATTCGAAGAAAGTGACGATGGTGTAAAACTCGAGCTTGTAACAGTTCCCTGGTATTCTGGTGAAGATGGTGTCGCAAGTGCAACCGTGTTACAATCTGTTCCTAAATAAACAGCATGGCTTGCGGCGTTGGTTCCGGGAGTCCAGCTCAGTGTTACATTGGTCGGGATTTCTGTTGCGCCGTCATTCGGATCAGGATTACCCGCCTGACCAATTTCTATTTCTTTATCCAAAACTATTGTAGTAATAGATGAAACCGGCACATTAAACTTAGAGTTGTGAAGATCGCCGAGTAACTCGAAGTGATTAATATTTGTACTTTGATATATGCTCGAATAAACATATTCAGCATCGTTCACGTCCAAAGAAATTACCGCCGGCCTGGTTTTACTGCAATTGATTATGACTGTCACCATACGATTCTTATCCGGCGAAATATACGACGAAGACAGAAGGTTAGAACTGCTCGAATTGGTTGTCACTCGTGTATATCCCGGTTCAATAAAATAAGAGTAATGCTTCATTGACCAGTAAGACGGATTGAGCCAGTAACCTTTTGGATTCTTCCATTCGCCGGAACCCCATGGAAATTCAATTTCAATTAAGCCAATCTCGCCCGGCCACATTAAACTCCAGTGGTTATATCCGCTCACCTGCTCGATGGCTAAGGAATTATGAATCAGGTTGGCACACTCTATCATGTCGTTGAAATCGCCGTATTCGGTCATGAATATCGGCTTATCCGGAAAAAGAGTATTTGTTGTATTTAGAACAGTATTGAAAGCCTGATTGTAACCGTCCGGAGTTCCATTTGTACTGCCGCCGTAAAGGTGATGCGCCACTCCATAGAAAGTATCGGGATTCATGTGTGACATATAATTTCGAAGCCCGGCGGCGTTGCCCCAGAGGCCTACGCATTCTGGTCCCAGAAGTTTTGGCGGCGAGACCATATCGGTTTCCAGTTTCTGGTAAACCGCATCCTGCGCAAGTCCGAAACTCGCGTATTGTCCCTCAGTCGGGTCAAAGCGGCATGAATCGTAATCCGCCGTCCAGTCCGGCTCATTCTGAATGCCGATCCATGTCGGAGTGACACCATGAGAAATATAATCCTGAATCGAATTGTACCAGTAATCAGCAAATCCTTCGTAATCATATTTGCCGTTCTTTTTTATGAGTGTACCGCCGTTCGCTGTTTCATCGTTACTCTTCAAATAAGCAGGAGGGGACCACGAACTAATCAGAATCGGTACGGGATGACCCAGGCTTTGATTCGCGGCGTCAACTATTTCGTAAATTGAAGTATCCTGACCGTTGGTACCTCGCCACCAATTCCCAATACGAAGCATCGAAAGATTCAATCCTTTAAAAGCTAAGTCAAATATTTCATCTTTATTTGGATGGGCGGTAAACCAGCCGTTATAAAAACATATCGCTCCGCCCAGACCTTCGATTGTCTGGTGAGTTTCAGACGCATTAATCCCGATTTCCTCAATCGACGCATTAGAAAAGATATTGAATTGCCACCAGTTAATATTAAAAAGGTTGCTCTCCGGTCCGCCCTTGAATTTTAGATACAGGTCATGCACTCCTGAAGTTCCATATATCGAGCAATACGCGGTAGTCCATACTTGAGAATTTCTAGTATTGGGAACAAAGCACGTTCCAATTACAGTACCATCGAGACTGTCCAGGCGTAATTCTATGCTTCCGTTGTTATATATACTGGCGACACGGGCACCAAAACTATTTGCGTCGGTTCCGAAATCAACTCCACGAATTCTTATCCAGTCGCCATTATTAATTGAAGTGACATTCAGTCCGCCTTCTGAGCAGGATTCGGTTTTTATACCGCTCTGTTGAGCTAATGTTTCAGCTTCGACCCGCGCAAACGGATTAAAATATTTTAATTGAGTTAAGCCGTCAATAGTTGGGATGACCTGTTTTATTGTTCCGTCATGATTGTAATAAAGTTTATCAAGACAAATGTTCCGATGTTCTGTCGTGGATACTCCATCAATCCCGGCCTGAGTGCGGTTATGATACACGCAATACCATTGTCCCTGATATGTAAAAAAAGTATGGTGATTGTTGTTTCCATAATTATCGGGCGGCGGCCCAAGAGCAACGCCTTTATATGTAAATGGCCCGGCAGGGCTGGAACTTGTCATATACGCGATTTGAGAACCGGGTGTAGGAGCCGGGTTTGTATAGTTATTATCATAATTATCCGCATATGAATAATAGTATACGCCGTTGTACTCGTGTATATGTGACGCTTCGAAGAAGTCCGGAAAGTTGATTGGTACCGCAGAACCTATCGCGTCATACATATTTGTATTAAGCTTAATATAACGTGCCTGATTTGCTCCGCTTCCTCTGAAATATAGATGAACTTGCCCATCATCATCGACTAATACGCCGGGATCAAAGAGCCATGTACTATCTGCACCAGGAGTACCTCCAGAGAGTGTTGAACGTTTTACAACAAGCCCGTTTTTAGGAGCGGTAAAAGGGCCGACAGGAGATGTGCTTGAGACTACTCCGATACCCCAATATGGGTCACCAAAATAAAGATATAGCTTATTATGGTTTTTTACAATACAGGGTGCCCATGCGGTTCCAATCCACGAAACACTATCCGCGTCAAAAACTACCCCGTGATCTGTCCAGTTTTTCAAATCATCGGTAGAAAAACATACAATAGAGTCCATAATATAGCCGCTGTTTTCAGTGTTTTCCGCATCGTTGGAACAATACACATATAGACGTCCATCCCACTCAATCGCGGCAGGATCAGCGGCATAATGCTGCGACATAATAGGATAATCAGCCTGAATCTTGCGAGCAAATGTGGTTATGATAATAGCAATAATAAATATTGTTATGGTTACATTTTTCATATCATCTTATATTAATTATATTATCAAATTTACCTAAAATAACAAAGAATTATTATCAGGATTTAAAAGACCATAAAATAAACTTCCCAAATCAGCAAAAATTTTGTATAAGAACATATTAGTTTTGGCAGAAAATGCTGATTTTAAGGTTTTTAGTGTTTTGGGGATTTTATAATGGAAAGATTTCTTGTTACCGGCGGGGCTGGTTTCATCGGCTCTAATATTGCAAAAAAACTTGTTTCACAAAAATGTTTTGTACGAGTACTCGATAACCTTCTCACAGGCAGGAAAAGTAATCTTGATCCCATTATCGATAAAATCGAATTTATAGAAGCCGACATGGGAAACGATAAAGTCGCTCGTGCGGCAATGAAAGATATAGATGTGGTTTTCCATGAAGGAGCATTGCCTTCTGTTCCGCGAAGCGTGGATGACCCGGCTGCTTCTCACCAGCATTGTGTTGATGCGACTTTCACACTTTTACTTGCCGCTCGTGACGCTGGTATAAAACGTTTTGTTTATGCAGCAAGTTCATCCGCTTATGGTGATACGCCGACACTTCCAAAAATTGAAACAATGCGTCCGGCTCCATTGTCACCTTACGCAGTCGGTAAACTTGTAGGTGAGTATTATTGCTCGGTTTTTTATAATGTTTACGGCCTTGAGACAATCGCACTGAGATACTTCAATGTATTTGGTCCACACCAGGACCCGAAGAGTCAGTACGCGGCGGCTATTCCCGCTTTTGTGACTTCTATATTGAAAAATCAGCCTCCTACAATTTATGGTGACGGCGAGCAAAGCAGGGATTTCACATACATTGATAATGTAGTCGAAGCAAATTTATTAGCCGCAAGAGCAAAAAAAACAAGCGGACAAGTCGTAAATATCGCCTGCGGCGAAGCTGTGACAGTCAACCAGATTATCAAAATGATAAATAAAGCTCTCGGCAAAAACGTAAAACCGAATTATGTTCCCGAGCGTCACGGTGACGTAAAACATTCGCTTGCGGACATAACCGCCGCGACAAAACTTATCGGCTTCAAACCCGTAGTTTCTTTTGAACAGGGATTAAAAATAGCTATTGACTGGTACAGCAGAAACTATATATAGTGACTAAAGTGACATCTTTATGTCATCCTGAGGCTTTGCCGAAGGATCTGGCCTTAGATACCCAGATTCTTTCCATTCTCCGTAGTTGCTACTCTGCGAACTATCGCTACGGTTCATCCTTTGTAGTAGAACTTCTACGGAGAACGGAAGCATGAGAGCCTACTACGAAGGATGAACGTTTTACTCAGAATGACATCATTATGTTTTTTTCCTTTTATTCTTGCCTTATCGCGGAGATAATTTAAAATCAGTCACAATATAATTTGGGAGATTTTATGACTGAAGAAAAGAAAATTGTTTCTGGTAAGCGAAGGAAAATCAAAATATCTCACATTTTGTTTTTTCTGTTATTCATTATTATAGTCTCAATTTCAGCTTTACGATTCAATTCACACAGCCGATATGAATCCTTTTTAGATATGCTCAAAGCTGAAGGTTATCCAGTAACTATCGAAGAATTGGAACAGTTATACGCTATCCCTGAAACTGCTGAAAATGCGGCTAATCTTATTTTGGATGCGGCAACAAATCATAAAGAACCCAAAGATTATAATCTGATACCTATTAGTGGTACGGCAAAATTACCCGCTCGAACAGAGCCTTTATCAGGTCAAATCGTTAATGCTGTTTCTGATTATATTAATGATAACCAGTTATCACTCGAATTACTGCATAAGGCAGCGTTATTGCAATATAGCAGGTATCCAGCAAGTGCGGGACAAGCACCTAAAGTTACTGGTATTATTGCAATGGTCAAATTACTTAATTTAGAAGCTCTCGTATATGCTGAAAACAGTGATGCTCAAGCAGCAGTTGAATCAATAATTTCAAGTCTGAATGTAGCAGATACAGTTAAAAAAACGCCATACATAGTTTGTCAATTAGTTAATATTGTATGTCAGGATATTACTATTTCGACACTTGAGAGGATTGTTAATCGAGTTGATTTCAATGAAGAACAACTTGAAAATATTTTTAAGGAAATTACAGAAAAACAGAATCTTTCGGGATTGTCATATGGATTTATGGGAGAGTTTTGTAATTCAATAATCGCATATGAGAATACAAATAATCAGCAAAAAAATAATACTTCTGTAAATCAGTATCCACGCTTAATTAATTTATTATATGAAGCGCTTGGAGTTACCAGGAGAAATGCTGTGTTTTATTTTGATTTAATGAAAAAATATATAGAAGCAGGAAAGCTGCCTTTGGATGAACGCATGCAGGCAGTTAAAGAGATTGGGAATGAAGTTCAAAGCATTTCGAAGAAACGCTTATTGTTTAAAATGGCCTATCCAAATTATTCAGGAATATTTTCTAAAGAAATAAATAATATAGCAAAGCTTCGTGCCTCCCAGATAGCACTTGCGATAGAAAGTTTTCGATTGAAAAATAAGAAATTACCTGATTCTCTTGAAGAGCTTATTGGAGATTATTTTGAAGAAGTACCACTTGATCCATTCGATAGCAAGCAAATGCGATACAAACAACTGGAAAGGGGATTTGTAGTTTATAGTATTGGTGAAGACCTCATAGATGATGGCGGAAAGGAACTGCTTAACAATAGCAGTCAAAGTAAGAATTCTAATAGGGATATAACTTTTATTGTTGAAAAATGAGCCAGTTTTTGTTATTTGATAGATATTGAATAATATTTAGTGTTTTGCTTTGAGCGAGCTAAATATGGATGCTAACGGAAAAAACTTAGAAATATGTAAATTTTAAGTAAAAAGAGGGATTTTTCGTAACTTTTATTCGGCTAAACCGTCTATATTAATATCTCGACGAAAGGAAAAGTAGTTGGGACAAAGGAACATAAAGTTATGAAATCCGAGTAAGGAGAGAATTATGCTTAAGATTTTTGAAAAAACCATTCATGAAGTCAAGATCAGATGCAGCATAAACCTTCTCTTGAAATATGCAGGACAAATCCTTATCATAGCTGGAGTTATAGCGATAATTGCGGTTATGACAGAGAAACTTCTGGCTCTGCAATTGATAAATCAAAACACTTTAACCGGTTTTGGAATCTTTTTCGCCGCGCTTATTCTCGTTCTCTGGCTTTATAAACAACCAAGCAAATTGCAGATTTCGATTCTTTTGGATGAGAGAATGGGGCTCAAGGAGCGTTTCAGTACAGCATTAAAAATCTCGGATCAGCATGATGCTTTTTCCGAAGCTGCCTGTAGAGAAGCGTT
>CAZMPL010000188.1:0-7096 GCA_964567805.1 uncultured Pirellulales bacterium
AAATTGTCACGAACGATGTCACTATTGTCTATCCCAAGAAAATGTCACCACGTCCAAGCGAAGAACATATCCTTTCAGGTACATGGAAAGACAAAGCAGGCGCATACGCAATACAGGAAACCGGCGACCAGTTCGTCGAAAGAATCGATGGAAGTATGACAAACGTGATGGGACTTCCTCTCGAACTCGTCACGAAGCTTATTAATACCTTAACTATCTAATTAACTTTAAACTCGGTAGGTTTCAAGTTATATTGTACGTCTTCTTCGTAATACTCCTGTAAGAACAGTACCAATACTTACGAGTATAAGTGCGCCCGGCGCGGGAATATAAGAATCCGGTACAAGAAGATGATTCTGTAAAGAACCATTCGCCGCCGGTGCAAAAGGATCATAATCGTTCAAAGTGAAACCTGTGTTGTATAAAGCATTCCATCCACTGCATCCGGAGTAACCATCTTTTGAGTAAAAATCCCCCCAAACCGGAGCACGGTCAGAATCGAAACATACTGTAACTATCGTGCTATCTTTAGCGGAATCGAACTTGATTCCGTAAATATTTTCTGGCATATAAGGCGTACTGTTATTCGGGCTGAAATTCTGAATCTCGATTGATTTAATCCATCCTGTGGGATTGCTCGAAGGTGAAAAAAGATTTGCAGACGTGAAAGGATTATCTCCATTCGAAGCTTCGATTATCATATGACTGATATCTTTGGACGGCACATAAAGAGTATAACTGTAATGCCATTTCCCCGGCGTTGTCTCATTATCAACAATCCATCCCAACGTTGCAGATGGGCAATTCCAGGCGCCGTAAGCAGTGAGTCCGCCATCTCCGACAGACAGGCTTCCTGAATATATTGTAGAACTGCCAAGACAAATATTTGATGCTGCAAAAGTTAAAATGAAAGAAAATAAAACACTTTTAATAAAACGGTAAGCTTCCATACCCGACTCCTTTCTGAAAAATCCTTAATATGTATCTCGTGATTTCCTTTTTCACGAACGCCCTGTCCATAAGGGCAATACAAATGCGCAAAATGCTTACCCGCCGCTTCATTTAAACACGCCGTTAATGAATGCGGCAGGATTGTTGCAAATTAGAAATTGTGATTACAGATAATTTCAGAAAACTACTTGTAAAATAAAGAAGTGAAATTTTTCATACCCAACTCCTTTTCTATCGATAATCCTTAATATCCTATCGTGAATTACCTTTCCACGAATCCTTTCATCACCAGGACCAATTCCATAGTCCTGCATTATCACTATTAAATATAAAGAGAATCTATTGCATGTCAATATTATTTTTATAGGACTATGCAAAATTTAATAAATATTTTATCTATATAAAACAACATTTACCATAGCCGCGATTATATCATGGCTTTGGTGATATGCCTGCCAGACTGAAACGCACCATTTCCGAATCATTTCCTTGCGTTCATCTCCGGGTTCGGTGTTCAGAACATCTGCAATTGTAATATCTCCCCTGTACTCAGGTAATTCCAAAGCTGGCCATTTCTTTCTTCTTTTCGCCATTTGAAGATGAGCGAGCTGTACTTGTCTTCCAGTATAGTTTTTTTCCAGATAAAGATACAATCCAGCCAAAGCGAAACATATTCCAATTGGCTTTGTTTTTTCATCAGTGTTTTGTGCGCCGAATGCATCGACGAGATGCTGATGAATAAAGTACTCATCACCAAGTGATAAAGTGTAATATGCAAGTTCGTTATATAATTCCTGTTGAGATTTCATAATACAATATTTTATAGCATCGGTTATATTCAATAAAAGGTTTTTTTGACTTATCGTTAGTATTATTATAAAATCATCGATATTATGTGGAGATTAGACATATTACAAAATAAAAATTGTAATTAAAAGATATTTTCAGGGAGAGATTTATGTCAGAACCGACTAAAACAACAAGCAAATCACACCAAAAAGTGCATTCTGGAATTATTTTTATTATTCTTCTTGTCATCGCATTAATCTTGTTTAATCTAATATCACCAAATGCAAAGAAAACAAAATTTATTGACTCCAACGACCTCAAACAAACTACATTTGTACCAACACTTGATAGTAATTTACCTGGGCATAAGAATGTAATTTGGTGCGCAACCTTCCAGATGGCATGGGATAAATTAAAAAATGATATTATTAAAGAGCCTGTCCTGCTTATTGATGCACAAAACTTGGCTGATCAAATGAACCGGTCGGAATTCCTACCTGAAAATCTGGATGCAAATTCTTATTATACCGCCGCTGGTTTTATCAAAGACGGAATTATCGAAAAAGTCAAAGCAGATATGGCCAAACGTTTTCCTGATGAACCGCTGCCTGTATTCAATGAAGGTTATAAAACTCCTACCGGGGCAGTACTTGCATATGCATATTTAAATGCAAATATACAATTCAAAAATCTTTTTTGTACTTACAAAAAACCTTTCACTTTTGAAAGCTCTACGATAGAAAAAACCAATGTTACAGCTTTTAGCAGTGATATGGAGGAAAATGAAAGAGATGGTAATTACTACAAAATTCAAGACCAGATTAATGTTTTATACTTTGAAAAAGGCAAAGAAACAAACTCCAACTATTTTGCAGTAGATTTGTGCAAATATACACAGCCTTACCAGATTATTCTGGCACTTGTACCTCGAAAAAATACTTTTCAGCAGATGATTTCAGATGTTGAAAATAAAATTGCCGAATATAAAAATTATTATTGGCTCTGGCCGGAATTTAACCAGACTGACAACTTGATTGTACCTGACGTCATAGCTAACATAACACATGATTACACAGAATTTATAATGAAGGAAATCGGTAATAAAACATTGAATGGGTACTTTATTTTCGATGCGCAGCAGACGATAGATTTTTCTCTCAGCAAGAGCGGCGTAGCACTTAAATCCAAGAGCAACTTGGGAGGAATGATGGGGGGAGGATCTGAGCCTCGTTATATGTACTTCAATAGACCATTTATGATTTATATAAAAAAACGCCTGCCGGATGCAAAACCATTTTTTGCGATGTGGATTGACAACACGGAGGTTATGAAAAAATTCTGAAAATGAAGAAAAATACCTTATTAACACCTATTGCGTTGGTCTTTATACTATTTTTTGGTGTATTAATTCTTGAAAATTTGCACATCATACCATATTTTCATACTATAAACTTTTATATTGATTTGAACAATTTCACTTTTAGAACAAAGGAGTACATTTTTTCAATAAAAGTGGCAGATAAGATAGAAGAATCAAAATTTTCTAAAGAATTACAAAGACTCGATATTAATGTTCCAAATAGCAATACATTAAGATTTATTAGTGGAACATCTTATATATTACCATTTTACCGCTCTTTATGTGCAGATGGTGATTCAACAATAATGACGGACTTGATTCAATTAATGTTATTATTTGAGATTAATAATACTTCAGACAATGAACGCAAGGCAATTATTGAAGAAATTTTACCACATACAAATAAACGAAAGTCAAATCTTGACGATATATTTGAAGAAATTGTCGATAAACATGGATATGACTGGAAGGAATTATCTATAAAGAAGAATAAAAATACAAATCAGAGTGAGCAATAAAATTGTAAAACTATTCTTATGAAAAACGAAAAAATATTTATGAATAAACGAGCAAGCGGCGTATTGCTGCATATAACTTCGCTTCCGGGTAAATACGGCATTGGTGATTTTGGGCCGCAGGCTTATCGCTTTGCTGATTTTCTGTACAAGGCGAAACAATCTTACTGGCAAATATTACCTCTCAATCCGCCGCATAACAGGATGAATATTTCACCATACAATTGTCTCTCGGCTTTTGCGGGAAATACAAGTTTGATTTCTCCAGAGCTGCTTTATAAATCAGGTTATATCAAGAAAAGTGATATTGCAGAATCACACGGATTTTCGGAAAATGTTCTCGATTACAAAAAAGCAGATTCGTTGAGAAAAATAATATTCGATAAATTGCTGGATAGCGATAAGCTGAAAAAAGAAACTGATTCATTCGAGAAGTTCTGCTTAGAAAATAAAAACTGGCTCGATGATTATGCTCTTTTTACAGCCTTGAGCAAGCATTTTAGAACTACTGACTGGTCAAAATGGCCAAAACAAATCAGAGACAGAAAAACCAGTGCTTTGAAAGAAGCAACCGAAGTAGTTAAAATCGGTTGCAAAAAAGAAAAAGTCTTACAATATATCTTTTTCAAGCAATGGTTCGATTTGAAAAAATATTGCAACAAGCTTGGAATAGAAATAATTGGTGACATGCCGATTTATGTAGCCTACCAAAGTTCCGATGTATGGGCTAATCCGGAAATTTTCAAATTGGACATATCTAAAAAGCCCGCATTCAAATCCGGTGTTCCGCCGGACTTTTTCAGTAAAAAGGGACAACTCTGGGGCAATCCTGTTTATAACTGGAAAGTTATTAAGGAGCAGGATTATAAATGGTGGCTCGAACGAACAAAGCAAAATCTCAGGCTCTATGATATTTTCCGGATAGACCATTTCAGAGGATTCGTGAAGTTCTGGCAAATTCCGGGAAATGATAAGAACGCAATTCGCGGCAAATGGATTAAAGGTCCCGGCGAAGACTTTTTCAAGGCGTTATATAAGCATTTTCCTTCCGCTCAAATTATCGCTGAAGATTTAGGTCTCATCACTCCGGATGTTAAAGAGCTTTTGAAAAAGCTCGAACTTCCCTGCATGAAAGTTTTGCATTTCGCATTCAGTGATACTTCCGGCAAAAATACATATCTGCCGCACAATCATATTGAAAACTGTATCGTTTATACGGGAACACATGATAACAATACAACATCCGGCTGGTTTAAAAATGATTTATCACCAAAACAAAAAAACGCACTGATTTCATATCTCGGTCATAAAGTTTCCACCAAAAATATTTCATGGGAAACGATAAGAATGGCAATGAGTTCTGTCGCGAAAACAGCGATTATTCCTATGCAGGACCTCTTAGGTTTAGGCGCTGAAGCCCGGATGAATCACCCTGCCAAAACAAGAGGAAACTGGATTTGGCGGCTGAAACAAAGCCAGATTAATAATAAACTCGCAGACCAGCTCGCAAAAATAACTGAATTATACGGCAGAACTTAAAGCAAATATTGTCATTCTGAGTGAAACGAAGAATCTACCGTATCGAATACCAGATGTTTCGCTTCGCTCAACATGACATTAGAATGAGAGTGTATTTATTTTTTCTTCAGTGCGATTGTATAAATCGGCCTTTGTTCTTTTAAATATTTACGCTCGAAATTCGTACCCACCCACTCACCTGTTTCTGCGCCGGCGGCTTTCATGAAATCAATTTCTTCGAGTTTATTATTCGCACTGGCAAAAACTGTTTTCATTAGCATGAAATAATCCTCATGGTCAGTCGCAATTCGGATTTGGCCGGAAGGTTTAAGGCGGCTGATAAGAATTTCCAAATTGGAGTCGCAAATGAAACGTCTTTTATTATGGCTTCTTTTGGGCCATGGATCAGGAAAATATATGTGAAAACAATCTACCGAACATTCTGAAATAAACTCGGGTATGAATATCGCCGCGTCTGTGTGAATTAATCGGACATTAGTTAGATTCCTTCGACCAATTCTATCGACGGCGTATTTGTAAAACCTGTTCGCCTTCTCTATCCCGAGAAAATCATCGCCCGGATTTGCGCTGGCCTGGTTCAATAAAAATGTCCCTTTGCCCGAACCAACTTCTATATGAAACGGACCTGTACGTCCGAAAATCCGAGCCATGTCAATTTTTCCATCAAAATCTTCCTCTTTTAGAGAAATTGACGGATATTCTTTTATTTCTCGTCTCATTATTTAACCAAATTATAAAAACCTGTTTTAACGCAAAAAACAATCATATTATGGAAGTATTATACCTCATAAAACACATTTAAGCTAAGAATGATTTTTCTCTTATCTTATTATCAGTATTAAAGTAAGTTTTATAAAGGCACGATAAAGAATCTATGAACCCGATAACTCGCTGAAGCGTATCCCTTATATAAAGATTTGCAGATGCGAAGATAAGGAAATCGAAAATGATTTTACCATTAATAAAAACTCGGCGTAAACAAATATTGCTGGATATCGATACCCAGAAAGATTTTTTACTGGTAAGCGGCAAAGCCTGCGTGAAAAATCACAGAAGAGTTTTGGCAAATATCAGAAGAATGATGGCATGGGCAAGGAGCAGCGGAGTTCCAATTATTTCCACCGCAGAAGTTTATTCTAATAATAATGGTGATTCCGTTGTCGGTTATTGTATCGATGGCACAGAAGGCCAGAGAAAGGTTCACTACACGCTCGTTAATAACAGAGTCAGCTTTACCGCGGATGGTAATACAGATTTACCAAGAGATATACTCAAACAATACAGTCAGATAATCCTTCATAAACGCTGCGTCGATCCGTTCGATGAGCCGCGTATAGACAGGCTGCTCAGTGAAATAAAAGCATATGAGTTTGTTGTTGTCGGTACCAGTCTTGAAGGCGCAGTAAAAGCTACGGCGCTGGGTTTGCTCCAGAGAGGTAAAAAAGTAACAGTCGTTATTGACGCTATCGGCTCACATAATATCAGCGACGCGAAACTGGCGATTCGTAAAATGGAAACCAAAGGAGCCAGAATCGTTGAGACCCGCAAATTAGCAGGTTCATCACATTTAAGACTCGTTGGAGCATGTAATTGCGAAAGCTGTAAAGGGCTGGTAAGAAAAGTACATACGAACATCTCAGATAATTGAGTTTTCGTAATAAAGGGTGAAAGAGGGGATTCGAACCCCCGACCCCTAGAACCACAATCTAGTGCTCTAACCAGCTGAGCTACTCTCACCAGAAATTCAATTTATTCAAGCCGCTCATTCTATCATTAAAGTTGGATTTCGTCAATCTTCATGGTAAAATATGCTAAAATTATGTAAAAATTACGGTTAGCCCTGTGGTATCTGGAATTGGTCTTGACATAAATAGCTCGTTTCTGTTCTAATATACGAAATTCAGGGCGTTTAGCTCAGTTGGCTAGAGCGCACGGATCACAC
>CAZMPL010000189.1:0-7087 GCA_964567805.1 uncultured Pirellulales bacterium
TTTATTCCTGCGGCATTCTCATTTTTTCGTAGAACTCGGCGTATTTATCTTTGTCTGGTGACTGGCGATATGATGTGCCGAAATCAGGATGCTCATTCAGGATGCCAGTAACGAAAAATGGGATTAAATATCCCCATTCGATTTGTTCTCTTAAAGGCAGCATATAATCCTGTATGAATTTAAGAATCGGAGTAAGATTAAACTTCGGATTTTTCAGGAAACCGAGCAGCAATTCAAGACAGCAGTTACCCGGGCCGCGTCCTATGCC
The DNA here is from genome assembly GCA_964567805.1 of uncultured Pirellulales bacterium. Classification (GTDB taxonomy): domain Bacteria; phylum Planctomycetota; class Phycisphaerae; order Sedimentisphaerales; family Anaerobacaceae; genus JAFGPS01. Next base: position 269 of record CAZMPL010000189.1, read on the forward strand.
ATAAATTGACGCATCGAGGTAATTAGCGTTATGAATAATTGCTTCGATAGTATTTGAAAAAGCCAACTGCTGATTATTATGGCAATGAATACCGATTTCTTTACCCGGCATATGATTCTGATAGAGTTTGACAAGATACTCTAGTTGTTCGCAATACATCGCACCGAAACTATCAACTACATAAACAACATCAACCGGAGTTTTTGCTAATTGGTCGAGAGCTTCGACAAGGTCCGGCTCAAGTTCTTTCGAGATAGCCATTATATTGCATGTTGTCTCATATCCGAGGTCGTGACATTTATTAATCAGGTCAATTGCGCTGTCAATATACTTAACATATGTTGCTAATCTAATCATATCAACAGGGCTCTGGTCGGCGGGTTTGAATTCCTGCTCTTTAACACGGTATGAATCGACCATTATGCTGATTTTCATGTTCGAGTCGATTCCATCTATAATTTCCTCAATCTTATTGTCGTCACAGTATTTCCATGCGCCGTAATCATTTGGTGAATATAATTCTCTGCTGCTTCGATATCCGAATTCCATATAATCTATGCCGCTTTTTGATAACGCCTGATATACAGCACGAACGAATTCGTCCGTGAAGAAATGTTTATTAATAAGTCCACCGTCTCTGATGGTACAATCCAAAACTTTGATTTTTTCTCTGAACATTATCTAACCTTTAAAGTTTTTTTATTACACTACTTACAATTTCAGGCTCGACCTCAACGGCATACTGGCCGTTCTGAGTATGAACCTGACCTATTTTACTGACAAGCACGAATTTAGGCCATTTATTGACGGCTTTCTTATCGCGTTTAATTAAATCCAATAAAATATTTTCGGTTAAATTATCTGGTAAAGTAACCGGGACTTGCAGCTTTTCGAGAATATTTCGGACCCTCTGAATTTTTTCCGGCTCAGATATTCCCATTTCCTGCTCAATCATACCGGCCGCTATTATTCCAATTGATACAGCCTCACCATGCAGAAGCTCGAAACCGCTCGCGGATTCGACGGCGTGTCCAACAGTATGACCGTAATTGAGAATTCTTCGTTTGTTTTTCTCGTGCGGATCTTCTTCGACTACACTACCCTTTATCCTGCAATTCTGATACGCGATTTCTTCAAGTACGTTTGTGTTTCTTTTGAGAATCAAATCGAGATTCTTTTCCAGAAAATCGAAATATTCACTATCCGCGATAATCGCGTGTTTAACGGATTCCACAAGTCCCGCTCTGTATTGCCGCTCATCGAGGGTAGCAAGAGCAGCGACATCGATATAAACTCTTGCGGGCTGCCAGAATACTCCAAACGCGTTTTTGCTTATACTCGAATCGACTCCTGTTTTTCCGCCTACAGATGAATCGGCCTGCGCTACTGTAGTAGTAGGTATCTGAACAACAGGGACACCTCTTTTGAAAATCGCCGCCGCAAACCCGGCAATGTCACCGACTGTTCCGCCGCCAAGTGCAACGACAAGCGTATCACGTCCGAGATATGCTTTCTCCATTGCCTCAATTATTAAAATAGCGGTATTGATATTTTTGGAAATCTCTCCGGCCGGACTTATCACAAATGATGATACTTCACGGCCACCAGTGAGCTTTTCCAAATGACCCGCAGAAACAAGACTCGCATCGGTTACGATAAACTTGTTAAGCTTAGCATAATCAGAATCGAGCTCTGACCAGATTGAGCCAAGTATGTTCGTACCAATCTTAATCTTATAACTTGCGGCTGTTAACGCAGGAACTTTTATTTCAAGCTCTTTCATTTCAAAAATCCGATATTTCAATAATTCAATGTATTTGCCATGTATTTATATAAACCGATTATTATATCATATTTGTAGCTGTTATGCAAAGTATTTAAGGTACACAAATATACAACAAAATGATGTAAAGTGTTGTCATTCAAGAAAATACGTATAAGTATGAACGGCAGGACTCATGCGAGAGTTGTCTTATTTATGGTTTGAGCAACTCTAATTCTTTTTGGATATTAGAGTATAATTCATTTGTCCATTGAGGTAAATCGTGTGTTATTTCGGGCAAATTAATTTTACGAAAATCAACAGGAGTTAGAATTACCTTGATGTTTTCGATACCAGTTTCAGCGGCTAAAACAAATATTTCCTCAATCGGCTCATTTCCTATAGCAAGACAACCAATCGAAACAGAACTGCCGTGAATCATTATATCACCACCCGGGTGTGTTCGACCTTCTTCTTTGGCGTGTTTAAGGTCGAACTCGTTGGGATAATTGAGCCGCAGGGAAAGATGAAACCTGCTGTTCGGATTAAGAGATTCGATTTTATAAATTCCCTCCGGAATCTGCCTGTCACCTTCTTTAAGTTTTGGGCCCAGAACTCCGCTTGAACCTAAAATCGGATACTCTCTTATTTTCCTGAATTCCGTGTTTGAATTTTTCGCCCAGATTTCTAATATTTTTTCCTGTTTCAATCCAACGAAAATCAATTCAGAAGGGGGGTAACTAATTTTTGATGATTCAAAATATGGCTTGAGTCTTTCGCGAGCGAGAGAACCATATTGCTCAATTCTTTGAGCAACTGTTGCTCCGCCAGTCAAATTATTTGTTATGGGTGATAACATTCTTTTTATCTTTGCCTGAAATAAAAATGTCACTAATAATATTGTTAATATTATAAAAAGAATATAATGCCGCTTCATTCTATTTTTCAACAACTTTTATTTCTCTCAAATCATTACTTATTAATACAGTAGTGTAGTTGGTTATGTTTTCCCATTTATTTACCGGAGTTACGCTTGTCTCGACAAGGAATCTGTGCCAGATTTCATCCTGATTGATGCCTTGTTCTTTTTTTAATTCCTCATCTGCTTGCCTCATATAAATTGCAGAAAAATATTCTTTTCCGAGAGCATCTATGAGTTTTTCAATGCTTTTGGATTGTTTCATTAACTTCTTTATTATTTCAATATTTTTCATTTATTCTTCTCTGGCTATGATGGCGAATTCGTTACTGTTTATATCGAATTTGTCACCGGCTACATTTGAATAATAATTCTCGATTACTAAGCCATATTCTTTTAATTCGTTTTCAAGCTGCTCCGGGCTGAAATATTGTAACCAGTTATAAATAGTTCTCGTGCGGGCTGCTTCTATGATAGTGTATTTATCAAGAACAACTTTTTCCTGCTCATACTTGAATGTGTTTACAAAGCCGTAATACTTATCTGGTGACCAGAAACTGTTAAGTTGATTCACTTCATACGTAGCGGCTTCTTCTCGTTGTTCAAAAGCTTTATATGAGTACACATCAAGAAGAATTGAGCCTCCAGGAACCAGGAGATTATTAAACTTTTTCAGCATAGTTTTTCTTTGAGCAGGGCTTAATACGCAAAAGTCACACATTATCATTATTATCAGGTTGAATTTTTCATCGGTTTTGAAATCGAGATAGTTCTGGTTAATATAATTGATTGAAAGACCTTCTTTTTTTGCTTCGTTTCTGGCGTATTCAATAGACCTTTTCGAGAAATCTATTCCGGTTACTTTAGCCTGTTTTCCGGCAAGTCTTGATGCATATAGCCCTGGGCCGCATCCGAAGTCTGCTATTTTCGTATTTGGACCAATATTGAAATTAGCAGCAATCCAATCGACTGATTTATCGATAAACGCTATGTTTCGAGACGACATATCAACATCTTCTTTCAGATGATAAAAAAGCATTTGCTTTGATGTATATTCGTCCGTCCAGAGGTCACTTGCTGTATAAAATTCAAAAGGTTCCGGTTTGTGATTTATTTTTTCTAATTCTTCGAACATTAACAGTATTATTCCTTCATTCTGCTTAAACTTTTCATGAATTTGTTATTAAAAAATACGACCAAAAACCGAATGAAATCGTGCAAACACAAAATACTATCCAAGCCCATTTTTGAGTTTTATTTCTCATAACGGTTAGCGAGCCCAATATAAAAGATAATGGCGGGCCGAACAGATAAAGCAGACCTCCAAGGCCGCTGATTGGTGAACCTCATCCGAAACCAGGGCAGCGAAGATATACAAGTCCAATGTAAATCCAAGGCAGAACTGCCAGAAACAAACTTAATTTTCCCAATTTACTCGATTTCATTACGTAATAATCCTGTTTAATATCGCAAGTTTACAATAATCTTATTTTATATTATATTCCTTTTCTTCTGCAAGCTCTTTAATTCCATCCAACGGTCCTTTGCCGCTTGTTTTTCCTATTATATGTATAATTTTCATAATTAATTGTATGATTATTGAAATGCCTGAATAACCAAAGTCAACAGTTTGCTTTAATATTGTCCTATCGCCTTTGGGAATCAAACGGAAGGTTTCCTTTACATAACCTCCCATTTTAAATGCCGGACCTGAATATTTTGTTGTCAGCAGTTTATTGAGTTCATACTCTTCAATAGTACAAGTAAGTGACACTTGGGGACTGGTTCCCATTCGAAAAGTCGCTTCGTACGAAGAACCAAAACCGAAAGGACCTTGTCCGGCTTTAGAACTCACGCATTTGGGATTCCATAACTCCATTAGATTCGGATTACTTAGAATCTCCCATACCTTCAATGGCGGCGAGTTAATGTGAATTTTATAATATAATTTCATTTCTCTTAAATATATCCTTTTTTATATTTATCCTAAAGCAATTATATTGTTCATGAGAGTATCAATTGATTTTGCGGTACGGATTTTCATAAATATGGAAGAAAAAGGTATAACTGCTGGTACAATAATCAATCCAACAAACAAGGGAAGAAAATTTTTAACAGGGGCTTTTTGTTTAGCGAAAATTATTCCAAAAACCACTAAGTCAATTACAATTCCTGCTAAAATAAAAAAAGTTATTAATTTTGCGGTTTTCATAATTCCGCCGAATTCAGCTTTGAGAATAAGCGAGCCGTTTGTTTTTTGAATATGAATCCATGAAATCCCGGTTAAAGGATCTGCGCCTTTATTCATTAAAGAACAGCTTCTTTCTAACTCGATGGAATTATCGTATGTATTGAGAATCTCGAATCCATGAGGCAGAAGAGTGCTCTTTACAACTTCAGCAGCTTTATTAAAGTCACCCTGAAACGGTACAGTCTTTTCATAATTCATTAGCTTTCTCTCAATAGTATAATGATTTATTCTAATGATTTTATTTTTTCTATCAGGTTGTCCAATATTCTGGTTGCCGTTCGTTTCATAAACAATCCCGGCAAAATAGCGAGTGCGCCGGCTATACATGCGGTCAGAGCGATTAGCGGCAGAAAAATAAAAAGAGGAATCGCATGTCCCTGTTGATATAATCTTATGTCGATTGCTACCATTATGACAGTCAAAAGAATTTCAACGTAAATCGGCAAATATTTGATATTTTTGCTGAGTTCTGAAAAATCTCCCTCTACGTGAAGTTTACTGTGGGTAAAACTAAAAGATATTTTTGTAATACATACCAGAGCTTCTTCCGATTGTTTCCACCATTTGGATTTTGTTGAAAGATTTTCCTCCGTCGCCAGTTCTATAATTTTATTGGTACTGTATGTAATTTTAAAACCTAACGGAAGAAATAATTCCCTGACCAGCTTTATCGATTGAGCCGGATCGCTGTTGAATTTAATAGATTTCTTGAAACTCATAGGTTAATAATAATTTTTTACGAATTCATTGTTGTTTCAACTATATTGCATACATTTTTCAATGACTATTTTAATTCCCGGTCGCAATTGACTATATTATTCAAAAGCGAATACAGGACTATTCTTGTTCTGAAAATTGGATATATTATAACAGAAGCAGAAAAAATCGCAAAAAATATTATTACTGATAAAAATACTGATATTATTTTTATCCGAATCAACAAGACTGGTTAAGAAATTAAATATATTCTTTCCATGTTTTACCTGTTTTTGTATCTTCAACGAGCCAGTAACCACCATTGGTGACATTTTCAGGCCGCTTAAATCCTTTGCGAATCATTTTATGATACATGCCCCAGCCTTTTCTTGTTGCACGGAAATGCATCCTTCTGCGAAAATCAATTTTTTCAACCTCGATATAAGAAATATCGAATAAATCAGGATTTCGTTTAGTTGGTGTATAATGGTCAATATATGCTTTGATAAGATATTTATTGAATATACTGATCAGGTGCTTATGCCATAAACGTCTTACTTTATGCGTCTGCTTCCCGCCTGTCCATTCAGAATGGAGGTTGGCAATATTAAAATACCATGGATTTTTACCACATGCGGTGCAAAGGATTTTCCACTCCATTTCGTTTATATCATTTGATTCGTTCATTGTTATATTTTCCAGAATAGCTATATAGCTTTATTTGTTTTGTATTTTACTTCCTTATTCTTTTTTTTTCGAGCAGGTTTTGTGCCTCATCATGCCATAGATAATAGTCTGGATCATCGAGAACTGATTTTAATTCTTCTTTGGATTTTTTACGCAATTGAATATTGGGATGTGTATCCATGCTCTTTTTAACACCATAAATAAGAGAGCCCATGAAGGAAAAGCCTAAAAATAAAACGAGATACCATCCCAATGGATACTTTTTATAAAACTCCTGTTCATCAATACCTATTGACATCTGTACAATTTTTAAAAGTAATAATCCAACTAAAGTGGCAATTGTAATATAAAAGGAATATCTATGGAGCTGTATGTCTTTTTGGAGTTTGTTTTTTATTGGTTTATCCATTTTGATTCCAATCTATTATCGAAGTTTTATTTTCTTAATTAGGTCGATAAGGCCGGTATATTTTAACTTCGGATCAACATATTTTTCAAGGACAT